>DASYUQ010000125.1 GCA_036001065.1 Candidatus Methylomirabilota bacterium | reverse complement strand
CCCTGGGGCACGCCCTCGATGACGTCCACCAGCACGACGTCGCCCAGCTCCTTCTCGACCGCGTACTGCGCCACCGTGGCCCCGACGTTGCCGGCGCCGACGACGGTGATCTTGGGACGGCGATTGATCACGCTCAGCGGTTCTGCTGTCCCGACTTGCATGCCTGCCTCTCTCTGTTTATACGCTCGCCTCGGACGGCGGGGCCCCAGCCCCGCGACGTCCTGCGGCCCGCACTACAGCTTCGCCATGTTCCCGATGATCGCCGTCCCGAACTCCGAGCACTTCACCTCCCGGGCGCCCTCCATCAGCCGGGCGAAGTCGTAGGTCACGACCTTCGCCTGGATGGTCCGCTCGAGCCCGGCGATGATGCGGTCGGCGGCGTCCGTCCAGCCGAGATAGCGCAGCATCATCTCGCCGGAGAGGATGACCGAGCCGGGGTTGACCTTGTCCTGCCCGGCGTACTTCGGGGCCGTCCCATGGGTGGCCTCGAACAGGGCGTGACCCGTGTCGTAGTTGATGTTGGCGCCGGGCGCGATGCCGATGCCCCCCACCTGGGCGGCCAGGGCGTCGGAGATCAGATCGCCGGTGAGGTTCGGGCACGGGATCACGTCGAACTCGTCGGGACGGGTGAGGATCTGCTGCAGGAACGCGTCGGTGATGGCGTCCTTGACGAGGATCTTGCCCGCGGGCGGCCGGCCGCCACACTCGTCCCAGGACACGGTCTTGTCGCCGAACTCGCGCTTGGCCAGCCCGTAGCCCCACTTCATGAACATGCCTTCGGTGTACTTCTGGATGTTCCCCTTGTGGACCAGCGTGACGTTCCGCCGATGGTTCTCGATCGCGTAGCGGATGGCGGCGCGGATCAGCCGCTCCGAGCCCTCCTTCGACACCGGCTTGATCCCGATGGAGGAGGTGTTGGGGAAGCGGATCTGCTTGACCCCCATCTCGTTCTGGAGGAAGGCCACGACCTTCCGGGCCTCCGGCGTCCCCTGCTCCCACTCGATGCCCGCGTAGATGTCCTCGGTGTTCTCGCGGAAGATCACCATGTCCACCCGCTCGGGGTGCTTCACCGGCGACGGCACGCCCTTGAAGTAGCGGACCGGGCGGAGGCAGACGTAGAGATCCAGCGCCTGACGAAGCGTGACATTGAGCGAGCGGAACCCTTCACCCACGGGGGTGGTGAGCGGCCCCTTGATCGCGACCAGATAGTCCCGGATGACGTCCACCGTCTCCGGGGGCAGGAGGTTGGGCGGGCACTCGGCGCCGTAGGCCTCCTTGGCCTTGTCGCCCGCGTAGGTCTCCATCCACGCGATCTTCTTCCGCCCGCGGTAGACCTCCTCGACGGCGGCGTCGAGGACGCGGACGGCCGCCCGCCAGATGTCGGACCCGGTGCCGTCGCCCTCGATGAACGCGATGATGGGGTGGTCGGGAACGCGCAGCTTCCCGTGGTCGATGGTGATCTTCTCCCCCGCGGGGACCTTGACCTTCCCTGGCATTACGTTCTGTCTCCTGGCTTGGGATCGACGTCGCCGGGACGCAGGCGCACGTCCGCCATCGCCACCGGCTGGCCGGTCGCGGGGTCGAGCGGCATCTGCCCGGCGTTGAGCGCCGAGCCCGCCCGGAACCACGCGATCTGTTCCCGGGTCATGGTGTGATTGGCGCGGATCTCCTCGACCCGGCCGTCCGGCTTCTTGATGCGCACGGTCACCGGCTTCCCCGGCTCCAGCGCGTGGAGGCCGACGATGCTCACCCGGTCGTTCTGCTCGATGCGGTCATAGTCCCGGGGATCGGCGAAGGTGAGCGGGAGGATGCCCTGCTTCTTGAGGTTGGTCTCGTGGATGCGCGCGAAGGAACGGACGAGCACGGCCGCGCATCCGAGGTAGCGGGGCGACATCGCGGCGTGCTCGCGGCTCGAACCTTCACCATAATTCTCGTCGCCGACCACCATCCACTGCTGGCCCTTGGCCTTCAGCTCGCGGGCGATCTTGGCCAGGGGCTGACCGGCGGCGCCGGATATCGGATTAATGCTCTTGCCCATCTCGCCGGTGAAGGCGTTGAGGGCGCCCATGAACATGTTGTCGCTGATCCGGTCGAGGTGGCCGCGGACGAGCAGCCACGGCCCGGCCGGCGAGATGTGGTCGGTGGTCGTCTTGCCCTTGGTCTTGACGAGGACCGGCAGGTCCACGAAGTCCTTGCCGTCCCAGGCTACGAACGGCCCCAGGAGCTGCAGGCGCTGGCTGTCGGCCGGGATGACGACCTGCACGGAGTCCGGGTCGTCGGCCGGCGCTTCGTAGCCCTCGGCGCCGCCGGCGAAGCCGTCGCGCGGCAGCTCCTCGGCCTCGGGCGGCGTGAACCGGAACGCCTTGCCGTCGGGGGCGGTCAGCGTCCCGTGCACCGGGTCGAACTCCAGCGTGCCGGCGAAGGCCAGGGCCGTGACGATCTCCGGGCTGGTCAGGAACGAGAGCGTCGCCGCGCTGCCGTCGTTGCGCCCGGGGAAGTTCCGGTTGAACGACGAGACGATCGTGTTGGGCTCGTCGGCCCCGACGTCCCGCCGCTTCCACTGCCCGATGCAGGGCCCGCAGGCGTTGGCCAGCACCGTCCCGCCCATGCGCTGCAAGGTCTCGATGATGCCGTCGCGCTTGATCGTCTGGTAGATGCGCTCGGAGCCGGGGGTGATGAGGAAGGGGACCTTCGCGCGCAGCCCCGCCTTGATCCCCTGCAGGGCCAGGTGGGCGGCCCGGCGCATGTCCTCGTACGAGGAGTTCGTGCAGGAGCCGATCAGGCAGTTCGTGATCGTCACGGGCCAGCCGTTGGCGCGCGCCTCGGTGGCCAGCTTGCTGATCGACCGGCCCCGGTCGGGCGAGTGCGGTCCCACGACCTGGGGCTCCAGCTCGTCCAGGTTGATCTCGACGATCTCGTCGTAGAACGCCTGGGGGTTGTCGAACACCTCGGGGTCCGGCGCCAGGTGCCGACCGTACTCCTCGGCGAGCCTCGCGATGTCGCTTCGGTCCGTCGCTCTCAGATAGGCGGCCATACGCGTGTCGAAGGGGAAGATGGACGTGGTGGCTCCGAGCTCGGCGCCCATGTTGCAGATCGTCCCCTTGCCGGTCGCGCTGATCGACTCGGCCCCGGGGCCGAAGTACTCGATGACCTTGTTGGTGCCGCCCTTCACGGTGAGTAGCGCGCAGAGGTAGGTGATGACATCCTTGGGCGCCGCCCAGCCCGCCAGCTTGCCCGTCAGGTGCACGCCGACGAGCTTGGGGTGGAGCACCTCCCATGGCAGCCCGGCCATGGCCTCGGCGGTGTCGGCGCCCCCCACGCCGATGGCGAGCATGCCGAGCCCGCCGCCGTTCGGCGTGTGCGAGTCGGCGCCGATCATGAGGCCGCCGGGGAATGCGTAGTTCTCCAGGACGACCTGGTGGATGATCCCCGAGCCCGGGCGCCAGAAGCCGATCCCGAACTTGCGCGAGGACGATCGGAGGAAGTCGTAGACCTCCTGGTTCTCGCGGATCGCCCGGGCGAAGTCTTCGGCCGCGCCCGACTCGGCCCGGATGAGGTGGTCACAATGCACGGTGGTGGGCACCGCCACGCGTTTACGGCCGGACTGCATGAATTGCAGCAGCGCCATCTGACCGGTGGCGTCCTGCAGCGACACGTGGTCCACCCGCAGGCGCAGCAGCGCCTTGCCGCGCTCCCACTGCTGCACGTCGAAGTCCCAGCAGTGGATGATCAAGATCTTCTCGGTCAGCGTGAGCGGCCGGCCGAACTTCCGGCGCGCGCGCGCGAGAAGGTCCGGCATCGCGGCGTAGAGCGACCGGATCTGTTCGGCGGACATCGGAACCTCCTCAGGCAAACGTTCGCCTCCCACCCGACGGGGGGCGGGAGGCGCGCAAGTGACGAATAACTCTAGCGCGCCGCGCTGTGACTCGTCAAGGACGGGACCGACGCTCAGCGCCGGCCGAGCAGCCGTCGCGTGGCCATCTGGCGGAGCCGGACGATCGACGTCGTCGGGCTCAGGCCCATCGGGCAGACCTCCGTGCAGTTGGCCTGGCCGTGGCAGCGCGCCAGCGCGTCGTCGGAGAGCAGCACGGACCAGCGCGCCGTGGTGGCGCCCTCGCGCGAGTCGCGCTGGAGTGTGAAGGCGCGGTTGAGCGCCGCCGGCCCGGGGAAGCGCTCGTTGGCGGCGACCATGGTGCAGGCGGAGACGCACATGCCGCAGCCGATGCACTCGATGGCGCTGTCGATCTCCCGCCGCTCGGCGGCGTCGCGGGAGATCGCCGCGTAGGCGGGGGCCGACGGCCGGGGCCCGAACGCGGCGCCGACGGCGCGGAGCTTGTCGCTGAACGGCGTCATGTCCACGACCAGATCGCGGAGGAGTGGGAAGTGATAGAGGGGGCGCACGCTGAGGGGCCGGCCGCCCAGGCCGCTGATCCGCGTGCGGCAGGCCCAGCGCTCGCGACCGTTCACCACCACCGCGCAGGAGCCGCACATGCCGACGCGGCAGGCGTAGCGGAAGGCGAGCGTGGGGTCCTGCGTGCGCTGGATCTCGACGAGCGCGTCGAGCACGGTGGTGTCGGGCCCCGGGCTGACCCGGTACTCCTGCCGGCGCTCGGGCTCCCCGGCCGACCACCGGAACACGCGCAGCGTCACCGTTGGGGTCACCGGAGGCTCCGCACGAACCCGGCCACGGCCTGGCCGATCTCGGCCGGCGAATCCTCCTGCACGAAGTGCAGACCCCGGACCGTCACCTCGCGCTGGTTCGGCCAGCGGCGGCAGAACTCCCGCTGGGCGCCCACCAGGATCGACCCCGGATCGGCGTTGATGAAGAGCTTCGGCACCTCACTTCCGGCCAGCCACTGCCCGTAAGCATCCACGATCGCCACCACGTCGGCGGGCTCGCCGCCCACGGGGATCTCGCGCGGCCAGGCGAGCATCGGGCGCCGCGACTCGCCGGGATCGCGCCACGGCCGGCGGTAGGCCGCCATCTCCTCGTCGGTGAGCTTTCTGAGCACGCTGGCGGGCAGGATCCGCTCGACGAAGACGTTCTTCTGGAGCACGATCTCTTCGCCCGCCGGAGAGCGCATCGCCTGGAAGATCCCGCGCGCGTTCTCCGGCCACTCCGTCCAGATCACCGGCCGGACGATCGCCTCCATGTAGGCGATCCCCCGGACGCGGTCCGGGTGGCGCCGCGCCCAGTGGAAGCCCAGCGCCGAGCCCCAGTCGTGCCCCACCACGGTCACGCGGTCCCTGAGGTTCAGCGCGTCGAACCAGGCGTCGAGGTAACGCGCATGGTCGACGAAGCGGTAGGAGCCGCCGGGAGCCGGGCCCGACTCGCCCATCCCCACGAGGTCGGGCGCCAGACAGCGTGCCACTGACTCCACGTGCGGGATCACGTTGCGCCAGAGGTAGGACGACGTGGGGTTGCCGTGCAGGAACACGACCGGGTCGCCCGCGCCCACGTCGACGTACGCCATCTCGCTGTCGAGCACGCGGACGCGGCGGCGCGGGTACGGATCGGCGGCGGGAATC
>DASYUQ010000124.1 GCA_036001065.1 Candidatus Methylomirabilota bacterium | reverse complement strand
CTAGGCCAAACGGGGAGGGCCGCCGGCGCCAGGACGACGGCGCTCAACGGGCGCCTGACGGCGCGGCGGGGCGTCAAGGCATTACTGGAACAGCACGTCCCACCACACGCGGACCCCGGTCAGGACGATGATCACCAAGAGCGTCAGCTTGAGGTGGGAGCCCTTCACGTGCCGGCTGACCGCCGCCCCGATCTGGGCGCCGGGCAGCGCGCCCAGCGCGACGGCGATGGCTGGCTCCGGCGGGATCTGACCGGTCACGAGCTTGCCGGCGAAGCCCGCGGTCGCGGCCAGAGCCGTGATGGCGAGCGAACTGCCGATGGTCACGCGGATCGGGACGCCGACGACGATGAGGAGCAGCGGCACCAGCAGGAACGCGCCACCCGCCCCTACGAAGCCCGCCGCCAGGCCCACCGCGCCGGCCACGGCGATGGTCCGCGGCCGGCTGAACCGCGTGGGCTCGACCGGGCTCGGCGGCGGCCCCAGCAGCTCGACGGGCGTGAGCATCAGGAGCGCGGCGGCCGTCACCATGAGCGCGAACACGATCAGCAACCAGCGGTCGTTCACGTGCTTGGAGACCAGCGCGCCGACGAACGAGCCGGCGGCCATCGTGACCCCACCCACCAGGGCCAGGTCCGCGTTGACGAACTTGTGGCGGCGGTGCGCGATCACTCCCGAGAGCGCGGCGACGAAGACCTGGGCCATCGTCACCGCGGCGACCGCCTTGACGTCGAGGGCGCCGACGCCGAGCAGCGGCGGCACGTACAGCAGGAGCGGGATCATCACCAGGGCACCGCCCACACCGAGCAGGCCGGCGATGAAGGCGCCCAGCACGCCGAGCCCCACCAGCGTGACGGCGAAGACCAGCGTCACGCTAGGGTCCCGTCCTCGAAGTCATATTAAGGGCCTGCCAGCACGCGGCGCCGGGGCCGACGGACGCGTGCCGCGTGGTCCCGCGAGCCCTGCCGCGCGCCGCGTCGGCCCCGCCGGCAGCGGCAATCCCCGATCGCGTGGCCAGGACACAGGTTTCTCCGACACGCACCTACCGCTGGCTGCTGAAGTACGCGGCGAGGTCGGCGAACGTCTCGTCGGGGATCGTCTTCATGAGCGCCTTCAACGCCTTGAGGCGCTCGTCGCCGGGGCTGCGCCGGTCCTCCTTGAAGAGCAGCATCTGGGTTCTGAGATAGCCGGGCGGCTGGCCCGTGATGTCGGGGATGAGCTTGGCCCGATCGCCCTTGCCCTCGGGGCCGTGGCAGACGGCGCACTGCTGGGCCGCCGCGCGCCCCCGCTCCACCGCCGCCGCATTCACCTTGACCTTCGTGGCCGCGCGCTGCTGGCTCGCGAAGTACGCGGCGACGTCGTCCAGGCCCAGTTCCAGCACCTGCTTGGCGTAGGGCTCCATCTCCGGTGAGGGCCGCCGGCCGGCGGCGTAATCCTGGATCGCCTTCTTGAAGTACTCCGGCCACAGCCCGGCCAGGATCGGCATGGTGTCGGACGGACTCTGGCCGCCGGCCCCATGGCAGGCGGCGCAGTTCAGCGCCTTGGCGGCGCCGGGCGCGTCGAGCGGCCCGGCCCCGGCGGCGCCGGCGACGGCGAGGATGAACACCAGGGTGAGCGCGATCCGCATCGTCGTCTCCTTTCGCTCTCAGCCGAGGATGTCGTTCCAGATGCTGGCCGCCCAGCCCACCGAGTTCTGGGCGACGGCGACGGACTGGCCCGGGGTGAGCTTCTGCTCGATCTGGACGACCTTGCCGCCGTCGATCTTGTAGGCGTTGACGACGGCGATCGCCTCCCGGTCGTTGACCCAGCTGTAGCAGGTGTTGCCGGGGGGCAGGGCCGGCGGCTGCTTGCCGGCAAGCAGGTGCGCGACCGCGACCGCGCAGATCTTGCCCATGGCGTTGGCGATGTTCCCGGACTTGGGCACGGGCAGCCCGATCGTCGAGTCGCCGATCACGTGGATGTCCCGGTGCTTGACGGACTCGTAGGTCACGTGATTGACCTCGCACCAGCGCTTGTCGGCGCCCACCAGATCCGCCTGCACCGCGATGGTCCCCGCCCGCTGGGGGGGGATGAGATTGACGACGTCGTATTTCACCTTGTCGCCGAAGTCCGTGGTGACCTCGCGCGCGCTCGGATCCACCTTGACGACCTTGTTGGACGCCCGATAGTCGATGTTCGGGTAGTCACGCCAGGCCGCCCGGAAGAGCCCGGTCTTGGAGATGATGTTCTGGTTGGCGTCGAGCACGATGACCTTCGACTTCGGCTTGTTGTTCTTGAGATACCAGGCCACCTGGCAGGTGCGCTCGTAGGGGCCGGGCGGGCAGCGGTAGGCGGCGGGCGGGATCGTCAGGACGAAGACCCCGCCGTCGGGCATCGACTGTAGCTGGGCGGCCAGTTGGACCGTCTGCGGCCCCGCCTTCCAGGCGTGCAGGACCTTGTCCTGATTCTCCGCCAGCCCCTCGACCTGCTCCCACTGGAACTCCACTCCCGGCGAGACGATGAGCCGGTCGTACTGCAGATAGCCTTCGCCGACCCGAACGCGCCGGGTGTCCGGCTCGATCGCCGTCGCCGCCTCATGGCGCACGCTTACGCCGTGACGCCGCAGCCCGCGGTAGTCGAACGTGAGGCTGTCGATCGTCCGCACCCCGCTCAGCACGAGGTTGCTGAACGGGCAGGAGACGAACGTGCGGTTCGGCTCCAGTAGGATCACCTCGATC
>DASYUQ010000123.1 GCA_036001065.1 Candidatus Methylomirabilota bacterium | reverse complement strand
ACGACCGTGGCCGGAGCGCCCGGGAGAGCCCGAGCAGACCCTTCGGCATGAAGAGCACGATGAGGATCAGCACGAGGCCGATCACGATGAAGTACCACTGCACGTACGACGAGATCTTCTCCTGGAGCACGACGAAAAACGCGCCGCCGACGATGGGCCCGACGAGCGTGCCGATGCCGCCGATCATCACCATGATGAGGAACTCGCCGGAGATGGACCAGTGCATGAGGTCGGGCGTGGCGTAGCCCGCGCGGCCGGGGTAGAGCGCGCCCGCCAGACCCGCCAGCAGCGCCGAGATCACACAGACCCCCCTCTTGTAGCGCTGGACGTTGTAGCCGAGGAAGCGCGCGCGGTCCTCGTTCTCGCGGATGGCGACCAGCACCCGGCCGAAGTGGGAGCCGACGAGCACGCGGCAGGCGGCGTAGGCCAGGGCCAGATACGCGAGGATCAGGTAGTAGTTGCGCTGGGGGGTGTCGATCGCCACGCCGGGCCAGAGGTGGGGGGCGGGCAGGCCCTGGATGCCGTCGGAGCCGCCGAAGGTCTGCGTGTAACGGAAGAAGGTGTAGACGACCTCGGCGAAGACGAGCGTCAGCAGGGCGAAGTAGATCCCCCGGCGGGTGGTGGCGAAGTAGGCGACGATCAGCGCGTAGAGCCCGACCACCAGCACGGCGAAGCCCAGGCAGAGCCAGAGCGAGAGCACGCCCCGCTCGAGCAGCACCGCCGTGGCGTAGGCCCCGAGCCCGAAGAAGGCGGCGTGGCCGAACGAGACCAGGCCCGTATAGCCCATCAGGAGGTCGAGGCTCATGGCCACCGCGCCGAAGAGGAGCGCGTCGAAGGCGAGCAGCATGTAGTACTTCGTCATGAAGGGCGTTAGCGGCAGCGCCGCCAGCGCCGCCAAGACCACCAGGGCGGGCCAGGACCGGGCGCTACTCAAGCACGCCCGCCCGGCCGAAGAAGCCGCGGGGCCGCACGATCAGCACGAGGATCATGATGCCGAAGATGGCGATGGCCACCCGCTGCGGGTTCATCCAGAGGGTGAGCAGGCTCTGGGCGATGCCGATCACGAAGGCCGCGACGACGGAACCACCCAGCGAGCCCATGCCCCCCAGGATCACCACGATGAACGCCAGCAGGATCATCTCGACCCCCATCTGCGGGTAGACGGTGAAGACGGGGGCTAGCAGCAGCCCGGCCAGCGCCGCCAGGGCGGCCGAGCCGGCGAACGTGAGCGTGAACACGCGCGGCACGTTGACGCCGAGCCCGTCCAACATCTCCGCGTCCTGGACGGCCGCCCGCACGACGACACCGGCGCGCGTCTTGGTGAAGAAGAGCCAGATGGCCACCAGCAGCACCGACGCGATCGCCAGCAGGAAGAGGCGGTAGTTCGGGTACGTCATGCCGAGCAGCGGCGTCGAGCCGGTGATGGGCGGCAGGATCCGCCGCATGTCGCCGCCCCATACCTGGCGGGCGCCCTCGCGGAACACCAGGGCCAGGCCGAAGGTCAGGATGAGGCCGTAGAGCGGCTGGCGACGGTAGAGAGGACGCAGGGTCGCGACCTCGGTGAGGGCCCCCAGCGCGCCGACGAGCAGGGGAGCGAGGATCAGGGCCACCCAGAACGAATGCGTGACCCCGATCACCGCGATCCCCGCGTAGGCGCCCAGCATGTACAGCTCGCCGTGGGCGAAGTTCATCACGCCCAACAGCCCGAAGATCACGGTCAGGCCCAGCGCCAGCAGCCCCAGCGCCGCCCCGAACACGAGGCCGTGCAGGAGCTGCGGCAGCAGGACCGCGATCAGATAGTCCACGCCAGTGGTGGCTCCAGGCTTCCGCGGAGGATATCATGGACTTGGCGCGGCCGACCACGAGCCCCGAGCGTATCCGGCGCGAGACTTGTCGAGTTCAGGCGGATCGCTAGCGTTTGAGGTAACAGCGCCTCTTATGAGAACGGGACATGATTGACGCGCAAGTTCTGACCTTCGCGTTGGTGGCCGCGGCCCTGACGCTGAGTCCCGGAGCCGATACGATGTTGGTCGTGCGTAACGTCCTGCGAGGAGGACGTCACGATGGCGTGGTCACGACGTTCGGCATTTGTTCGGGCCTCTTCGTCCCGCCCGCCGCGGACTTTTCTCCACGGCAGGCGGGACATCGGGCCCATCTCGCCGGCGCGGCGCCGATCAGTTCTTCTTCTTGATCTCCCAGGTGAAGCCTTCCACCGGGTCCCGGCCGACCATCGGCGAGCCGATGGTGTCGGGGCCGGCCACGACGGCGATGGGGATGTTCTTGCCACCCTTCACCTGATAGAGGTGCATGTCCATCACGACCTGGTGGTCTTCCTTGCGGATGCACTGGCGGCCGACGTGCGTCCCCTCCAGGCACATGCCCTCCAGGGCCGCGGCCACCTTGTCGGCGTCGAAGCTCTTGACCTTCTCGACGGCCGTCGCCCAGAACATCAGGCCGTCGTAGGCGCCGGCCATGATGTTGGCGTCGACGCCGAACTTCCTTTTGAACTTGGCGTTGAACGCCTGCATGTTCTTGTCCGGGTTGTAGGCCGAGAAGTGGGCGAGCTGGACGAAACCCTCCATGGGCTCGGCGATGGCCGGCAAATCTTGTTGCAGCAGGAAGCAGTCGATGCCCGCCAGCCTGTACTTCTTGGTCATGCCGAAGGAGTGGAGCTGGGTCATGAGGCGCAGCGAGTCGGTGCCGGCGAAGGCCAGGAAAATGACCTCCGGACTCTTGGCGTTGATGTCGCCGAACCACGGGCTGAAGTCCTTGGTGTCCAGCGGCGCCCCCGCCACGCCGACCACCTCGCCCCCGAGCTTCTCGATGGCCGTCTTGAACTGGCGGCCGTCCGATTGCCCCATGGCGTAGTCGGTGTAGAAGATGTAGACGCGCTTGCCCATCTTGGCGAGGATGTACTTGGCCAGGCCGTTGGCCTGCATCCGCGAGTCGGGCTGGTTGGAGAAGTAGTACTTGTGGAACTTGGTCGTGCGCATGAACTCCGCGCACGACACCGCGTTCCAGTGGATCACCTTGTGCTTCTTGGTGACGTCCATCACCGCCATGGTGGCGCCGCTGGAAACGGCGCCCACCAGCAGCTTCACGTCGTCCTGGAGGATCAGCTTCTCGGCCTTGCGCACCGACGGCGCCGGCTTGGTGTCGTCGTCCTCCACGATGACCTCGATCTTGTGGCCGAGGACACCGCCCCGGGCGTTCAGCTCCTCCACCGCCAGCTGGATGGCCATCGACTGGTACTTGCCGTAGCCCTCGAAGACGCCGACCTTGGAGCCCAGGTCGCCGATCTTGACCACCTTCGGCCCCTCGGCCGGGACCAGAGCCCTCGTCCCGCCGAGCACGGCCACCGCCAGGGTGAGTGCGAGCAGCGATTTGACTCTCATGAGTCCCTCCTTGCTGACGTTGACGACGCTTCGATCACGCCCGAGCAGAGCCGGGCGATTTGCTTGAGGGGGGCGCGCATCGTGTCGGGATTGGGCGGGGCCCTCTTCACCGACTCCTCGGCATCCTCGAAGGCCAGGCGGATCGCCGTCGCCGCCTTGGCGTCGTGCTGGGTGACGGCGAAATCGACGAGGTTGTAGTAGCGCCAGATGGCCTCCAGGAACTTCCGGCCGGTGGCCGCGCGAACCTCCAGGGGGGCGCCGGCCTCGGCGAGCTGGCGGTCGGCCTCCAGGGCCAGATCGCGGATCAGGGCGACGAAGAACACCATGAGCCCGCGCTCGGCCGCGGCCGGATTGCCGGCCTGGAGGGCCGCCCGGATCGCCGCGTCGAGGCCGGGCGGCAGCGCGGCGGCCTGGGCGCGTAGCTCCCGGCGCAGGGCTCCCGTCTCGTAGAGCCGCCGGGCCACGTCGAACTTGCGCGCCTGCAGCGAGAACTTGAGCTGCTTGAAGTTCGTGGAGATCTCGTTGTCGCGGGGCGTCCAGGTCCCCACGTGATGCGCCGCCGCCGGCGCCACCAGCGCCACCAGCGCCGCCAGCAGGGCCACGGCCAGGCCGAACGTCATCGCCGCACCAACCTCAGCGCCAGGACGCCGGTGAGCATCCACAGGGCCACGATCGCGGCGCCCCCGAACGGGATCCATACGATCCACTCGGCCAGCGTCTTGCCGCGCTCGATGCCGTAGAAAGGGATGAGCGCGCTCCAGAGCAGGTAGCCCAAGGGATAGCCCGCTCCTCCCACCGTGATCAGCAGGACGATCGCCCGCCGGAGCGCGCCGCCTCGGACCAGCGTCGTGGCCACCATCGTGGTGACGATGATGATCGTGCCCATGCCCTCGGCGTGCAGGTGAAACAGGCGGAGCCCCGCGTCGAACTTCACCAGCGCCTCGTCCAGGATCTGCTCGTCGACGTCCCGGACGCCGACCAACCCGTGCGTGTCGGGGCGCGCCAGCATCGCCCCCCGCGCCCCGCGGGCGAGCTCCAGCTTGAACCTGACCATCGAGGCCCCGCCCACCTCCGCGCAGGCGATGATGAGGACCGCGATCAGGAGCACGGGAACGGGCGGCACGAGCCATGACTCGCCCCGGGCCTCCGTCATGCCGCGCGCGAGTGCCGGCGCCCCAGCACTATGACGAGCCCGACCAGCGCCAGGATGACGGCGCTCCCGAGCGGCGTCAGCACGTACTGCTCGGCCAGCGCCGTGCCCGCGTCGCGTCCCGCCTCCAGCACGGCCACGGCGTAGACGAGGTAGCCGAGCGGGAACAGAGCGCCCAGTGTGAAGAGCGCGTAGAGGAGGGCGCGCATTCGCCGCCAGGGAACGGTGGTCGCGGCCAGGGTGCCGGCCAGCAGGATCACGGGGCCGAGCCCTTCGGCGTGCGTGTGCAGGAACGACAGCCCGGCCTCGGCCGTGAAGACGGCGCGCGATGTCACCTCGGCGTCGTACTCCGCCGCCCCCACCAACCCGTGGGCGGGGGCATTGGCCTTCACCCGCGCCCGGGCGTAGCGCTCGGTCTGCGGGCGCAGCTGCGACATGACGGCGCCGGCGGTCTCGCCGAGCGCGATCATGAGGACCGCGACGAAGACGAGCGCGAGGGGAGGTCGTCTCACGGGCCCCGCTCCCAGTGGGGGGCCGACATTAGCATCCCCGAGGGCCGCTTGTCATCACGCTACTTGCGTGGGTAGTGCCTCAGTGGGCAGCTGTAATTCGCCGCAGGCGGTGAGCCGCGCCGGCAGTTCCGGCACGAATGGCTGTAGGCGCTTGGCCCCCATCTGCCCGGCCGCTTCCCACAGCACGCGGGCCGCCGTCGCGACCGCCGGGCCATACTGCCGCGGGCGGCCGACCGCGCGCCGTCCCGTCCGCCGGCGTGGCGCGTTCGCTAACCGTCGGCTCACGGCTTTGCGGTGATAGCCGGTGACGGCGACGATCTCGTCCAGAAGTGCGCTCCGCTCGGTGCGCGGTAACACCTGGTACCGGCACCGCTGGGCGCCCAGGTACTCCCGGATGCTCGCTCGGGTCACGGTTACCCCCCTTTCGGTCGGTAACCGTACTTCTGCGGCGGACCCCCTTTCTCCGGTAACCATAATTTTGAGGCGACGCGGCGGCTTGACAACCCGCGCGGCGCTGTCTAGCCTCGGACGTTACCGCATGAGCTCCCAGCGCTGGGTCGGCCGCTCCATGAAGCGCGTCGAGGACGCGCGCCTGCTGACGGGACGCGGGACGTTCATCGACGACCACCCGCCCGTCGCCAACCTCTATCACGCGGCGATCGTCCGCTCGCCCCACGCCCACGCGCGGATTCTCGGCTACGACGTGGCCGCGGCGCGGGCCAGGGAGGGCGTGGCGGGCGTGGTCACCGGCGAGGACGTGGCCAGGGCCACCAAGCCCTTTTCGGTCGGCGTCACCGCGCCCGTCCACTACTACTGCGCCGCCACCGACCGGGCGCGGTTCGCGGGGGAGCCGGTGGCCGTGGTCGTCGCCCGCGACCGTTACCTGGCCGAGGACGCGGCGGAGGCGGTCGTCGTCCGGTACGAGCCACTGCCCGTCGTGCTCGACCCCGAGCGCGCCCTCGATCCCGACGCGCCCCTGCTGCACGAGGCCGTCGGCTCCAACCTGGCGGGCCACCGGCGACTGGTCTACGGCGATCCCGATCGCGCCTTCGCGGAGGCGGACGTGGTCATCGCCGAGCGCTTCAAGTTCCCCAAGTACGGCTCGACGCCGATCGAGACCTACGGCATCATCGCCCGCTGGGACCCGCTCGACGGCGTGCTGACGGTGTGGTCCAACTTCATGGGGCCGTTCATCATGCACCCCCTGACGGCCCGCGTGCTGGGGCTGCCGGAGAACCGGCTGCGCTTCATCGTGCCGTCGGACATCGGTGGCTCCTTCGGCATCAAGACGAGCATCTACCCCTACATCGCGCTGATCGGGCTCAGCGCGATGAAGACGGGTGTTCCCGTGAAGTGGATCGAGGACCGCCGCGAGCACCTGCTGGCCTCCTCCAGCGGCACCGACCGCATCGCCTATCGCGAGGTGGCCGCCCGCCAGGACGGCACGGTCCTGGGCATGCGCTTCAAGTGGTTCGACAATGTCGGCGGCTACATCCGCAGTCCGGAGCCCGGCTGCAGTTTCCGCCCCACGGGTAATTTCGTCGGTCCCTACCGATTCCAGGATCTCGAAGTCGATGCGTCGGTGGTGATGACCAACAAGAGCCTCACCGGGCCCAACCGCGGCTACGCCTGCGGGCACCTCTACTTCGAGACCGAGCGGATGATGGACCTGCTGGCCGAGAAGCTGGGCCTCGATCCCGCCGAGGTCCGACGGCGCAATCTCCTCCGGCGGGAGCAGTTCCCCTACCGGACGCCGACCGGTGGCCTCTACGACAGCGGCGATTACCCCGCCGCCCTGGCCAAGGCGCTGGAGATGGCGAAGTACGAGGAGCTGCGGAAGGAACAAGCCAAGCGGCGCGCCGCCGGCCGCTATTTTGGGATTGGCCTGGCGCTGGCCGTCGATCCCTCGGTCTCGAACATGGGCTACGTAGCGACCGCGCTCGATCCGCAGTTTCGCGCCAAGCCCGAGTACCTGCCCAAGTCCGGGGCGGTGGACTCGGCCACGATCAAGATCGACCCGCTGGGGCGCGCCATCGCGATCCTGGGCACGACGCCGCAGGGCCAGGGGCACCAGACCATCGTCACCCAGATCGTCGCCGACGAGCTGGGCCTGCGGCCGGAGGACATCACCGTCGTGGACGAGATGGACACGTTCACGCGCGTGTGGTCGATCTCCTCGGGCACCTACTCGAGCCGGTTCGGCTCCGTCGGCACCAGCGCCGTGGCGCTGGCCGCGCGCAAGCTCAAGGCCAAGCTCCTGGAGTACGCGGCGCACCTGATGGACGTCCAACCCGACCAGGTCGAGTTCCGCGACGGCGCCGTGCGCGTGAAGAGCGGCCAGGGGCCTTCGTACTCCATCAAGGACCTGGCCGGGCGCGCCCACTGGCACACGGAATCGCTGCCCGAGGGCATGGAGCCGGGGCTCCAGGCCACGGCGGTCTTCGGCTTCAGCGTTTCCAAGGCGGTCGACGCGGAGGATCGCGTGAACTCCTCCAACACCTACGGCTTTATCGCCGAGGTGATGGCCGTGGAGGTCGATCCCGAGACGGCGGCGATCGAGATTCTCAAGTACGTCACCGTCCACGACGCCGGCACCATCATCAACCCCATGATCGCCGAGGGGCAGATCTACGGCGGGGCCCTCCACGGGTTGGGCGGCGCGCTCTACGAAGAGCTCCGCTACGACGACCACGGCCAGCTCCTCACCGCCACCTTCATGGACTACCTGGTGCCCACGGCCAGCGAGGCGCCGGTGATCGAGATCGCCCACGTCGTCTCCCCCTCGCCGCTGACGCCGCTCGGCTCCAAGGGCCTGGGCGAGTCCAGCTCGATGACGGTGCCCGCGGTCATCGCCAATGCGGTGAGCGATGCGCTGGCGCCGCTCGGCGTGAGAATCAGCGAGCTGCCGATGACGCCGACGCGGCTGTGGGAGCTGATCCAGGAGGCGAGGGCGAAGCAGAAGATATGAAGCCGCCGAGGTTCGACTACCACGCTCCCACCAGCGTCGACGAGGCCCTGAGCCTGCTCGGGCGTTACGGGGGCGACGCCAAGCTCCTGGCCGGCGGCCAGAGCCTCATGCCGCTGCTGAACTTCCGCCTGAGCCGCCCGGCCGCGCTGATCGACCTCAACCGCATCCCCGCCCTCGCCTATATGAAGGAGGCGGACGGGCAGGTGAGGTTCGGGGCGATGACGCGCCAGCGCGCCGTGGAGTTCTCCCCGGTCGTGCAGGCACGGCTGCCGCTGCTCCAGGAGGCCACCCGCTGGGTCGGTCACCTGCCGATCCGGACGCGCGGCACCATCGGCGGCTCGATCGCGCACGCCGACCCCTCGGCCGAATATCCGGCCGTGCTCGTCGCGCTGGAGGGCGAGGTCGTCGTCCGCGGCCCCGGGGGCGAGCGGACGCTGCGCCCCCAGCAGCTCTTCCGGACCTACCTGACGACCGGCCTGGAGGCCGACGAGATCCTGACCGAGGTCCGCCTGCCCGCCATGCCGGCCGGCGCGGGGTACGCGTTCGAGGAGTTCGCGCGCCGCCACGGCGACTTCGCGATCGTGGGCATCGCGGCGATGGTGGTCGTCGAGGGCCGGCACTGCCGGAAGGCCCGGCTGGCCACGGCGGGAGCCGGCCCGGTGCCGGTTCGGCTCCGCGCGGCGGAGGAGATCCTCGAGAAGGACGGCGTCGGGGACGCAGCCATCGACGCCGCGGCGCAGAGCGCGGGGGAGCTGGTGGAGCCCGACTCCGACATCCACGCCTCGGCGGACTACCGGCGACATCTGACCCGCGTGCTGACGGCGCGCGCGCTCCGGCGGGCTGTCGTGCGAGCCGCAGGACGGCCGGGGGCTGGGGTCCCCGCGTCCGAGGCGAGCCTATGAAAATGACGGACGGAGTCACGGTGCGCCTGACCGTGAACGGGGCGGCCCGCGAAGGGCGCTGCGAGCCCCGCAAGCTGCTGGTGGACTTCCTGCGCGAGGACCTCGGGTTGACGGGCACGCACGTCGGCTGCGAGCACGGCATCTGCGGCGCCTGCACGATCATGCTCAACGGCGAGGCGGCGCGCTCGTGCATCATGCTCGCCGTTCAGGCGGACGGCGCGGAGATCATGACCGTCGAGGGGCTCGCGCAAGACGGCCAGCTCCATCCGCTCCAGGAGGCGTTCCGCGAGCACCATGGCCTGCAGTGCGGCTTCTGCACGCCCGGAATGCTCATGACGGCGCTCGACTTCCTGCGCGTCCACCCCGACCCGACGGAGGCGGAGATCCGCGAGGGGATCTCGGCCGTGCTGTGCCGCTGCACCGGCTACCAGGGGATCATCAACGCCGTGAAGGCCGCCGCGCCCGTCCTCCGCCGCCCGCGCTGATGTCGAGCTATCTCGAGCCCGAGATCGAGACCGCCTCCCGCAGGATGCTGGGGCGGCTGCAGGAAGAGCGCCTGCGGGCCCAGGTCCGGCATGCCTACACCAGCAGCCCCTTCTACCGCCGCAAGCTCGACGCTGCCGGCATCCAGCCCGAACAGATCAAGACCCTGGCGGACCTCCAGCGCCTGCCCTTCACGACCAAGGACGAGCTGAAGCAGGACCAGGCCGAGCACCCGTTGTGGGGCACGCTGCTGGCCGTCCCCTTCGAGCAATGCCTGCGCGTGCACATGACCTCGGCCACCACCGGCCGGCCGCTGGCCTTTCTCGACACCCGAGAGGACTGGTACGGCTTCTATCATTCCTACGCCCGCTCCCTCTACGCCTTCGGCGTGCGCCAGGCCGACGTGGTGATGGCCGCGTTCTCCTACGGCCCCTGGATCGGCTACTGGTCGGGCTTCTACGCCGCCCAGGATCTGGGGGCGCTGGTCTATCCGGCCGGCGGCCTCTCGACGGAGCAGCGTATCGACACGCTCCGCGCGTACCCGATCACCGTGCTGGGCTGCACGCCCTCCTACGCGCTCTTCCTGGCCGAGCAGGCGCAGAAGAAGGGGATCGACCTCGCCAAGGAGACGAAGATCCGGATCACCTGGCACACCGGCGAGCCCGGCGCGTCCATCCCCGCCACCAAGGCCAAGATCGAAGCGGCGTTCGGCGCCCGGGCCTTCGACCTGCCCGGGCTCACCGAGATCGCCGCTTGGGGCTTCGAGTGCGACGCGCGGGCCGGCCTCACCCACGTGCACGAGGACTACTGCTATCCGGAAGTCCTCGACGAGCACGACCGGCCGGTGCGGCCCGGCCAGCGCGGCGAGCTGGTCTTCACGAGCCTCTACCGCAAGGCGATGCCGCTCATCCGCTACCGCACGCGCGACATCGTCCAGCTGGCCGACCGCCCCTGTCCCTGCGGACGGACGCTGGTGGCCTTCGAGGGTGGCGTGCTGGCGCGCCTGGACGACATGAAGAAGGTGCGGGGGATCATCGTCTACCCGCGCCGCATCGAAGAGATCGTGCGGGCGCGGCCGGGCGTGGACGAGTTCCAGATCGTCTTCCGCCGCGTCGAGGGTCTCGACGACATCCTGGTGCGCGTGGACCCGGCGCCGAGCCTGGCGCTCGACGAGCGCACGTGGCTGGCCGGGGCGCTGGCCGACGATTTGCGCGTGGGCCTGGGCATCCGCGTCAACGTGGAGACGACCGAGCCCGGTGGCCTGCCGCGCTGGGACCACAAGGCCCGGCGTGTCCTCGACGAGCGCAGCGAGGTCCCATTCTGACCTGTGCGGTCGAGCGCCGGCTTGGCCGGCGCAATCGAATCCTGGGGGAGGTCTCGGAGGGGGCCGTCGCGCCCCTGCGGGCGCGCCTGTGAAGTCGCCCCCTCCGAATGAAATGATCGGCGCGCCGCTGCGGCGCCGCGAAGACGTCCGCTTCCTCACCGGACAGGCCCGTTACGTGGCCGACCTCGAGCTGCCGCGCATGCTGCACGTGGCCTTTCTCCGCAGCCCCCACGCCCACGCGCGCCTCGTCGGGATCGACGCGGCCCGGGCCCGCGGCGTGCCGGGCGTGGCCGCGTGCCTGACGGGAGAGGAGCTCCACCGCCACGTTCGCCCGCTCCGGGCGCCCTCGCGGATGAAGGACTACCGGCCGACCGACTTCCCCGCGCTCGCCCTCGGCAAGGTCCGCCACGCCGGCGAGGCCGTGGCGGCGGTCGTTGCGGAGAGCCGCTACGACGCCGAGGACGCCGTCGACTTGATCGAGGTGGAGTACGCGCCGCTCCCCGCCGTCGCCGAAGTCGGCGTGGCGATGGCCGAGGGGAGCCCGCTGGTGCACGAGGACGCCGGCAGCAACGTGCTCCTCTCGCGCGCGTTCGGGCAAGGCGACGTGGAGACGGCGCTCCGGGGGGCCACGGCGGTCGTCGGCGATCGCTTCCGGTTCCATCGCCATGCCGGCGTGGCCCTGGAGAACCGCGCCTGTCTGGCCGGCTTCGACGCCGGCAATGGAGCCCTGACGCTCTGGACGTCGACGCAGATCCCCGGCATCGTGCGCGACGCCCTGGCCGAGCTGCTGGCGCTCCCTGCCCAGAGCGTGCGCGTCGTGGCGCCCGACGTGGGCGGCGGCTTCGGGGTGAAGACTGTGCTCTACCCGGAGGAGATCACGGTCGCGGTGCTGGCGCGCCGGCTCGGCCGGCCGGTCAAGTGGGTCGGTGACCGGCGCGAAGATCTGCTCAGCAGCACGCAGGCCTGGGACGAGGTCATCGACGCCGAGCTGGCCCTCGACGCCGACGGCGCCATCCGCGGTCTCCGCGCGCAGGTCGTGGCCGACATCGGCGCCTACTCGATCTATCCGTGGACGGCGAGCATCGAGGTGATCCAGGTCGTGTCGTTTCTGCCGGGGCCGTACCGCGTGCCGCACTATCGCGCCCAGGCCTTCGGCGTGGCCACCAACAAGGCGCCAATGGGCCCCTACCGCGGCGTCGGGCGGCCGGTGTCGGTCTTCGTGATGGAGGCGCTGCTCGACCGCGCCGGCCGGCGGCTCGGCATCGACCCGCTGGAGGTCCGACGGCGCAACGTGATCCGCCCGGACGAGCTGCCCTATCGCTCGCCGTCGGGGATCGTGTGGGACAGCGGCTCCTTCGCCGAGTGTCTCGAGCGCGCCGCCGAGGTCGCCGGCTACACCGGGCTCCGCGAGGAGCAGGAGCGCGGGCGGGCGGTGGGGCGCCGGCTCGGCATCGGGCTGGGGTCCTACGTCGAGCTGACGGGCGTGGGCTCGGCCATTCCCGTCTCACCGGGCGCCGACATCGCGACGGGGACAGAGGGCGCGACCATCCGGGTGGAGCCGGGCGGAGGCGTGACGGCGATCTTCGGGCTGGCCTGCCACGGTCAGGGCCACGAGACGTCGCTCGCCCAGGTGGTGGCCGCCGAGCTCGGCGTGAAGGTGGACGACGTGCGCGTGCTTCACGGCGACACCGGGCTCAGCCCCCATGGCACCGGGACCTACGCCAGCCGCAGCGCCGTGCTGGGTGGGGGCGCCGCCATTCTCGCCGCGCGCGCCGTGCGCGACAAGGCCCTCGCCATCGCGGCCCATCAGCTGGAGGCCAGCGCGGGGGATCTGGAGATCGCCACAGGCGTGATCGGCGTGCGCGGCGTGCCCGACCGCGCCTTGACGCTCGCCCAGGTGGCGGCGGCCGCCTATGCGGGAACGAAGCGCTTGCCGAAGGGGGTGGAGCCGGGGCTGGAGGCGACACGCTTCTATGACCCGTACTTCGGCACCGCCTCCAACGCCACGCACCTGGCCGTGGTCGAGGTGGATCCTGCGACCTGCGCCGTGCGCGTGCTCCGCTACGTGGTGGTCGAAGACTGCGGTCGGATCATCAACCCGCTGATCGTGGAGGGGCAAGCCATCGGCGGCGTCGTCCAGGGCATCGGGGCCGCGCTGCTGGAGGAGCTCGTCTACGCCGCCGACGGCCAGCTTCTCACCGGCACTCTGATGGACTACCTCGTGCCCACGGCGGGCGACGTGCCGGCGATCGAGGTCCACCACGTGGAGCGGCCCTCGCCGACCACGCTGGGCGGCTTCAAGGGCGTGGGGGAAGGGGGAACTATCGGTGCCCCGGCCGCCGTCGCCAACGCCGTGGCCGACGCCCTGGCGCCGCTGGGGATCGAGATCACCGAGCTGCCGGTCACCGGCGAGCGGCTGTTCCGGCTCCTGGCCGCACGGCGCTGAGGGCTGCGACGTCCTTCTGGCGTTACTCCGCCCGCCGCGCCGTGGGACCCCTGAGGGCCGCCGCCGCGCGCTGCTCGGCGATGCGGAGCGCTTCCCGGAGGCTTTCCTCGTAGATCTTCAGCCACCGTACGCCGAGCGGAGACTCGGAGAATTGCGCGTCCTCGGCCAGCTCCTCGTCGGTGAGGCTCCGGTAGGCGAACAGCATCATGGTCACCGCGTAGAACCGCGCCCATTCTTCATTGCGGGGCCGGGTGTCGTCCTCTTCGCCGTTGCGAAAGCGCCCCGTCGACGTCTTGAGCGGGGAGAGCACCCGCGCCATGCTCGCGCGGACGGCGCGGGCCATCTCGACCTGGAACTGCGCGACCTGGCGCTCGCGCTCAAGCCGCTGGATGAGGGCGATGCGGGCGGCGGGCGGGGGAGCGTCGGGCAGCTTGGAGACGAACGTCCGGTACTCCTGCTGGCGCGCCGGCGCGGTCAGCTCGGCCTGGAGCTCCGTGATCTTCCGGGAGAGAGGCGCGCGCAACCAGGCCAGCAGCGGCGCCACGTCGTCGGGCTCGACGGTCCGGAGGAGCACCTGGGCGGCCGTGGCGGCCAGCGCGTCCCGGCGAAACGCCTGCGTCAGCGCAGCCCACGCCGCGTCCGGCTGGCTGATCCGCCACCGGTACCGTCCGAACTCACCCCGCCCCGAGTTCGCCAGGTAATCGATCCAGTGATCGAGCCCGGAGAGGTTCATGATCTCCCGGACGGGTATCCCCGGCGCCACGACCTCGGGGCGCTCAGGCTCGGACGGGAGCGCCGACGACACTGCCGGTGGGCCTGACGGCTCGGGATTCGCGGGCGGCGCCGGCGCAGGCCGCGGCGCGGGCACTGGCTCCCTCGCTGGCTCGGGGCGGATGGGCTCGCTCGGGCGGCCCGCCGGTGGGCTCGCCTGCTCTACCGGCTTCGCCGCGCCCGGCGGGGGCTGGTCGGAGTAATGCACGTTCCCCTGCTCGTCCACCCAGCGGTGCGGCTTGCCGTGGGCGCCATCCTGGGCCACGAGCACGGCGGCGGTCACGAGGCCGAAGAGGAGCGCCCGACGCGTCATGGCTGAACCGCCTGCTCGAGCGCCGCCGCTTCGTTCGGCTGACCGTGCTGGCGCAGCCCTTTGGCGATCAGCAGCACCCACTCTCGGTCACTGGGGTAGGCGCGAAGATGCGCCTCCGCGTGGACCCGTAGCTCCTTCCAGCGCTGCTGCTCGGCGAGCGTGCTGATCAGCCACTTCCTGAGGCCGGCGGCGGTGGGCACGGCCTCCAAGACCTGCTCGGTCTGGCGAGCCTGATCTCGCGCCACCGTGACGACCCACGGGAATCCGAGGAAGCCGGCGCGCACCTCGACGCGCACGGGCAGGCCCGGGAGCGCGCGTTCGCGCCGGGGCTGGTCGCGCTGGGCGATCAGCAGCACGCGCTCGACCTGACCGGGCTCCGTCCAGGAGCGGACGTCCGCCCAGCTGATCTGTCCGAGCCCGAAGGGGCCGGTGACCCCCGACACGGCGACGATCTCCGAGCGGTGCTCGACAGCCGGCGACGTGTCGAGGACGCTGTTGGCGGCGAGCGCGCCGACGGCCACGCAGTAGAGGACGAGCATGGTGACCGCCACGCGGTCGAGCGCGCGGGCCAGGCCGCGGGCCGGTCCCCACCGGAAGACGCGATCGCCGACGCGCAGGACCAGCACCCACGCCAGCACGGCCACGCCGGCGGCGAAGAGCGCCAGCAGCACGTGGCCGGAGAGCTCGCCGGCGACGCCGAACACGCGTTGAACGACCGGGTTGCGCATCGGAGTCAGCGCGATCATCCGGAAGATCGGCGCGAGAAGGCTCACGATGATCAGGTTCACCACGAGGAGAAAGATGAAGTTCTCCGCGTGGCCGGCCAGGGGCCGCACGAAGGAGGGCAGCGTGGCCGTGAAGACCCGCCCCACCACGACGAGCACGCTCACCGCCGAGAGCGCCAGCCCCAGCGCCACGGCGAGGAGGAAGCGAGGGCCCGGCAGGCGATAGGTGAACAGGATGCAGGTAAAGTAGAACGTCAGCGCGGAGAGGACCGCGGCCGTGAGGACCCGTATGGAAACGATCCGGCCGACGAAGCCCCGGGACATCATCGTCCGTTCCGGCTCGGCCTGAGCTCGGTCGCCAGGCGCTTGTGCGTCGACGCCCGCTCGCGGTCGCCGAGCGCCTCGGCGGCGCGGGCCAGGCGCTCGTGCGCGCCGGCGAAGCTGGGATCGCGATCGATCGCCTCTTGCATGAGGGCCGCCATGGTGCGGGCGTCGCCGAACCAGGTCATCACGACCCGCTCGACCGGCGCCAGATAGAAGGGATCGGTCGGCGCCGCCGCGAATGCCGCGCGGATCATGCGGTACTCGAGGGCCGGCTCGTGGAGCCGGCCGGCCTCCACCGCGGCCCAGCGGTACGCCTCGGCGTGCCGGGCGTCGATGGCGATCGCCCGCTGCATGGCCCCCAGCGCCGCGACGTACTCGCCGCGCTTGTCGTGGACGATGCCGATCGTCAGGTAGGCGTCGGCCGGGCGATCGCCGGCCGCGATCGCCTGCCGGGCGTAGGTCATGGCGACGAGCCCGCTGGCCTCATCGAAGATGCGCAGGTAGCGATGGAGATGGGCGAGCAGGCACAGAGGCCTCAGGCCCGGGGGCTCGGCGGCGAGGTCGCCGGCGATCTCCAAGAACCGGGACAGCAGGGTGTCGCGGGTGCCCGCGGTGTTGTGGCGCAGGGCCCGGTTGATCGCGTCGATCGCGCGGCCGTGATCGCCGGCGCGGGCGGAGGCGACGGCCGAGAGCAGGAGCGCGTCGACATGGTCGGGTTGGCGGGCCAGAATCTCACCGAAGTGGACGAGTGCCTGGGGGAACTGCCCCCGCTCGAGCTCGATCTCGCCGAGCGTCACGCGTGGCTCCACCGCCGCGGGAACGAGCATCAGAGTGGTGGTGGCGCGGCGCTGGGCCAGCGCCAGGTCGCCCGCGCGCAGGGCCCAGAAGCCCGACTGATCATTGTTGTAGTCGCCCCACACGTGGCCGCGTTGCCCCTGGCGATAGGCCCGCGCGGCCTGGCCATGCTGCCCGCGGAGATAGAGCGCCAGCGCCCGCGGGGTCCGGTAGAGCGCGCTGCCCATCTGGCTCAGGCGCTGGTAGGCGACGCCCCAGCCCACCATGAGCGCGATGGCCAGCACCAGCATCGTCAGGCGGCGCATATCCGCTTCACGTCCTTCCAGTCGCGGTCGGGCAGCAGCTTCACCGGCGGTCCCGCGCTTCGCGCCAGCGCGCGGAGCGCGGCCACGCGGTCCTGGCTGGGCGGGTGAGTGGAGAGGTAGCGCCACATGCCGTTCGGCGCCGCGCGCTCGAGCGGGTGGAGGGTCCGCTCGAAGAAGGCGATCATGCCGGCGGGATCGACGCGCGCCTGGAGAAGCAGGCGCATGCCCTCGGCGTCCGCTTCCTTCTCGGCGCGGCGGCTGTAGTTGAGGGCACCGACGACGCGCGCCCCCTCCAGCGCGAAGGTCACGATGCCGCTGACGTCGCCGGCGATCGCCGCGACCATCAGCCCCGTGGAGGCGTGCTGGATGATCGCGCGCGTCGTGTGGCGCTGGAGGATGTGCTGCACCTCGTGGGCCAGGACGCCGGCCAGCATCTCCGGGCTGTCGGTCATCTCCAGGAGCCCGCGCAGGACCACGATCTGTCCGCCGGGCAGCGCCAGGGCATTCACGTCCGGGCGGTCCACGACGGCGACGCGCAGCCGATAGGGCCCGGCCCCCCGCACCTGCGTCAGCCGGGCCAGGATGCTGTCGATGGCCCGCTGGCGGTCGGGGTTCTGGCAGCGATGCTCGGGCTCCACCAGCCGCGCGAAGACCTCGTCGCCCAGCCGCGCCTCCCACGCCACCGGGACGAACCGGGTGGCGACGCCGGCCGCCGCGGGAATGCCCCAGCGATAGAGGACGGCGACGAGGCCGATGGCGGCGAGCCCGGCGGCCAGCGTCAGGGGCGTTCGGAGGAGTCGCCACCGTGGGTTGTGAAAGCGCCCGCGCCGCGCGGTTGCCGCCGCCCGCACCGCCGTGATGAACGCGACGTCCGGCATGATGAGCGCCTCGGACATCTCGCCTCCGCGCTCGAGGCGGACCGGCTCTCCCGCGTAATGGCCCTGCGTCTGGCGAATCTGGGAAAACAGCCAGCGGCGCGTCACACCGTCCTCGGTCGTGATCTCGAGCCCGGTCGATGCCACGCGGACCGTCGCCCGGCACCGTTGCGCGCTCTGGCCGTCCAGGTAGTGCCCCTGCCAGGTCATAGATCGGAGAGGGCGCCTTCACAGGCGCGCCCGCAGGGCGCGACGGCCCCCTCCGAGGCCTCCCCCAGCGCCGATTGCGCCGGCGAAGCCGGCGCTCGAAGGAGCAGGGTCGGCGCGCGATGCCGCATTTTGGTCGACACAGGATGGGTCATCCGAGATCCAGGTCGGCCTCGAAGAGGCTCAGCAGCCCTTCGCCGGTGGCCGTGGCTCCCTCGGCTTGCTGCCGGATCGCGTCCAGGTCGAGGGCGCCCTCGAGCATCACGTGCCGGCAATTGAAGCGCGCGGTGCGGATCATGGCGAACGGCCAGCCCAGACCGAGGGTGACGATGATCACCAGGAGATTGCCCAGCTTGAGCCGGAGCAGGCGCCCCCCGGTGACGGTGGACCGGAAGCGGGCGCCCAGGAACGAGGTGCGCTCCCAGAAGTACCGGCGCTTGGCGGCGGCGAACCAGAACCAGGCGAAGCCGAACGTCGGCAGCGTCAGGAGGGCGGCGTAGAGGAAGCTCACCAGGAGGTCGCGCCCGTGACCGTCGAAGTCGAACTTCGCCGTGCCGAAGTACGAGTGCCGCATCATGAACGCGTGGTTGCGCGTGGCAAAGACCGGGTAGTAGAGGCCCAGCGTCACCACCGCCAGCAGCGAGCCGACCACGAACACCCGCACGAACTCGGCGGTGCGCCCGCGGAAGGAGAAGTGGATGCCCCGCCACGAGGACCGGCTCAGCCGGTAGCGCCGGGCCCCGGCGCGCGCCACCGGGATCAGCACCAGCACCAGCGCGTAGGCTGCTAGCGACGTCGCCACCGTGACGGGGGTGCTGGCGTCCAGGATCTGCGGGACGTAATTGAGGGCGGTCAAGGGGATTCCGAAGACGATCACGGCCTTGATGAAGCCGAGCAGCAGCTCGGTGCCGCGCCCGTGGAACGTGAAGCGATCGCCCTCGAACTCCGCCTGGCCGAAGACGTATCGCCGCACGCGCACCTTCGCCCAGAAGTAGTAGATGCCCAGCGTGACCAGGGTGAGGAAGACGTTGACGATGTGGATACCGAAGAGCGACCAGCCCCGGCCGTGGAAGACCAGGCGATGTCCCGTGGCGGCGCCCGTCGCCCGCACCGGGCTCGCGACGTCGTCGGTCGCGACTGAGGCGTTTTCCCCATTCGACGGCGCGCGAGTGATGCCGTCTGGGGAAGGGGCCGGCCCCGTTGCTCTGACGTCCTGGCCCATGCGCGGTACAGGGGCAGGCGAGCAATTCGCGGGCCACGCCCTGAGCTGGGGTGCCGGGGCGCTAAGCCGTTACGAAGACGTGGGATTCCTGCGGGTGACCAGCACCAAAAGCCGGCGGGCGGTGACAGCCCGGGAGTGGGGGTGCCAAGAAGACAAAAGGTGCCGGGCGACGCTCAGGCCGGCCCGAAGCCGAGGGCGGTCTGACTGTTCACGACGAGCGGGCGGAACTTCACGGGCAGGCCGACCTGGAGCTTGTCGAGCGGCAGGTCCACGATGCGCCCCAGCAGCGACACGCCTTCCTTCAGCTGCACGACCGCAACGGCGTAGGGCGCCTCCGCCGCGTGGCGGGCGGGCGCGACGCGGATGATCGTGTACGACGCGATCGTGCCCTGGCCGGAGAGCGCCACCGGCTCCCACGCGCGCTGGTGGCAGGACTCGCAGAACTCCTTGGGGGGGATCGCCAGCGCGCTGCACTTGCCGCACCTGACCGCGGTGAGCGCTCCTTCGCGGGCCCGCTCGAAGAAGTTCTTGAGGGTGATCACGGGCTCAGTCGCGGCCAAAGAGACTCACCAGAACGGTGGCGGTGTTGCCTCCCAGCGTGTGGGTGAGGCCGATCCGGGCGCCCTCCACCTGGCGCGGGCCGGCCTCGCCACGGAGCTGCGTGACGACCTCGACGATCTGCGCGGCGCCCGTGGCCCCGATCGGATGGCCCTTGGCCTTGAGCCCGCCGGAGGTGTTGACGGGGATCTTGCCGCCCAGGCTCGTCCAGCCCTTCTCGGCGGCGAGGCCACCGGTGCCGGGCTCGAAGAGGCCCAGGCCTTCCGTGGCCACGATCTCGGCGATGGTGAAGCAGTCGTGCAGCTCGACGACGTCCACGTCCTCGGGCCCCAGCCCCGCCTGGCGATAGGCCGCCGCCGCCGCGCGCTCGGTGGCGGGCACGCGGGCCAGATCGCGCTTGTCGTGCATCAGCATGGAGTCGGACGCGGCGGCCGAGCCGAGCACCCAGATGCCGCGCCGGCGCTGGCGGGCAATCTCCTCCGAGGCCAGCACCACGGCGGCGCCGCCGTCGGTGAACGGGCAGCAGTCGTAGAGCTTCAGCGGGTCGGCCACGTAGGCGCTCCGGAGGACCTGCTCGAGCGTGATCTCCTTCTGGAACTGGGCTTTTGGATTGAGCGCGCCGTGCCGGTGGTTCTTCACGGCGACGTGGGCCATCTGCTCCTCGGTGGTGCCGTGCTTGGCCATGTGGGCGCGCGCGATGAGCGCGAAGACGCCGGGGAAGGTGAGCCCGACCGGCTGCTCCCACACGGCGTCGGAGGCGTAGGCGAAGTACTCGGTCGCTTCGGCGGTGGGCACGTTGAGCACACGCTCGGCGCCGCCGACCAGGACGACCTCGGAGACGCCCGCGGCGAGCTCCATGACCGCGTGGCGGAAGGCCGCGTGCGACGAGGCGCAGGCCGTCTCGAAGCGCGTCGTCGGCACGGTGGGGATGCCGAGCACGGAGGCCGCCTGCGGTCCCGTGTGCAACTGTTTCTCCGTCTCGCCCCCGACGACGTTGCCGTAGTAGAGGGCCTGCACCGCGCTCGGCGGCAGCTCGGCGTCGGCCAGCGCGTCCCGCGCGGCTTCGGCGAACAGCTCGGCAGACGTCCGGTCGTGCTTGCCGAACTTCGTCACTCCGACTCCGATCACCGCGACGCGTCGCATAGGTCCTCCTTGTAACTATTCCAATGATAGCATTCGAGAAATCATGAACGCCCTCATCCTTGTTGGATGCGGCTGGATCGCGCTGCGTCACGCGGCGGCGGCACGACGCCTGGGCCTGCCGCTGATCTTCGCCAGCCGCGACCCCGGCCGCGCGCGGGCCTACGCCAGGCGGTTTGGAGGCCTGGCGGCCTACGGCTCGTACGAGGAGGCGCTGCGCGACCCCCGCGGGCGGGGCGCCGTCATCTGCACGCCTCACGACCGCCATCTGCCCGATGCGCTGCTGGCGCTCAGGTGCGGCCGGCACGTCCTCGTCGAGAAGCCGATCGCCCGGACGTTCGACGAGGCCGACCAGATGATCGCCGCCGCCGCCGAGGCCGGGCGCGTGCTGATGGTCGCCGAGCAGTTCCACTTCATGCCCGCGTTCCGTCGCGTGAAGGCGCTGCTGGAGGCCGGACGCCTGGGCGACCTGCGCGAGATCCATCTCGTCGCCCGCGGGTTCCACGGACGGCAGGGCTGGCGGCTGGACGCGGAGACCGCGGGCGGCGGCGCGCTGATCGACGGGGGCATCCACTACGTCCACAACTTGCGGTGGTGGGGCGGCAGGGTCCGGCGGGTCTTCGCACTCCGCCCGCCCCAGACCGTCCTGGCCCTGCCCGGCGAGGACGCGGTCAGCCTGCTCGCCGAGATGCCCGGCGGGGCCGTCGGCTTCCTCTCCAATTCTCTTGCCGCCCCGGGCCTGCCGAAGTTTCAATGGACCACAGTGACGGGAGCACGGGCGACCTGCTTCGTGGACAATCGAGGGCGCTGGGTCGCGGTGCGCGGAGGCGGGGGCTTCCGGCTGTGGCTTTGCCGCCGCGATATGCGCGGGTACCGGGCGATGTTGTCCGCATTTCGTGACGCGATGGACCGGGGCAAAGCCGACGAGATGGACGGCGCGGCCGGACGTGACGACCTCGCCGTGGTGCTCGCCGCCTACCGATCGATCGCCGAGCGCCGTCCTGTCGAGCTGACATGCTGAGTGAAGAAGCGCTCATCCTCTTCGCCGCGGCCGGGGCCTGCGTGCTCCTCATCCTCGGCGTGCTGGAGCTGATCGCGCCTACGCGGCCGCGCCGTCTGCGGCGGCGCGAGGCCCGGAGCCCCGAACTTCGACGCCGCGGCTACGTGCCTCGCACGCCCGCCGCGAAGCGCGCGGCGCGGGCCCTCGCGGAGCCCGTCAGGGCGCCGGTGAGGCCGGCCGTCGAGGACGCCGGACCGCCGATCGAGCAGCTCCTGATCTCTCAGGCCGAAGCCGTCAAGCCCCGCGCGAGCGCTCTTCCCGCGCCTCCTCCACCAGTGGAGCGGCGGCCCGCTGAGCCTACCACTACTGTCAGGGAATCGCCGATCGCGCCCGCCCGCGCCGTCGAGCCCGAGCCCACCATCGAGCTCGAGCCTGCCGTCGGGCCCGAACCCGCTGCCGAGCCCGAGCCGGCCGTCGCGCTCGAGCGCGCCCTGGAGCCTGAACCCGACGTTGAACCCGCCCTCGATCTCGAAGCCGCCGTGGCAGCCGCCGACGCGGCGCTATCCTCCGAGCCTGAGGCCTGGCTCGACGCGGCGATCACGCCCGAGCCGGAACCCGAGGTCCTGGCCGCGGTGGAGCCTGCCGCGCCCGAGCCGGAGCCTCCGCCGTCGGTGCCCGACCGCCGTTCGCCGGTCGAGAGCTGTTATGCCCTCTACGAGGCCGAGCAATTTCGCGAGGTCGTGACCCAGGGCGCCCTCGCACTCGAAGCGGTGGCCAGCGGCGCGCTGGACATGGGGTCTCCGGACCTCGCCAAGCTCTGGGGTGTCATGGGGCTCGCGCGGCGGGCGCTCGGAGACCATAACGGGGCGCGCATGGCGTTCCAGGAGGCGATCGCCGTGGCTCCCCGCGCGCACCGGGGAGCATGGGAGCGGCATCTCGCCTCGCTGGCGCTGCACGTCGGCCAGCAGCTGCTGGCGCAGGCGCAGAGTCCGGGCGCCACCGACGCCGAGGAGCGCGTGAGCACGCTCTACGCGGCCATCACGTGGTTCGATCGCGGGGTGGCGGCGGCGCCCGGCGACGACGCGCTGCACGAGGCGGCGGCGGCCGCGCGGGCCGCGCTCTGGCCGACCTACGACCAGGTGACCGCCGAGCTGATCCAGCGCCAGGAGTATCACGCGGCCCGGCGGCTGCTGACCGAAGCGCTCACCGACGTCGACTGCCCGGCGGATCTCCAGCAGACGTTCAGCGAGCTGCTCTCGGCCACCCACAGCGGCGAGGTGGGCCAGCTCACCGCCGAGGCGATCCGCCGGATGCAGGAGGGCCGGGAGGTGGAGGCGCTGGCCACGCTCGATCGCGCCGAGGAGCTGCTGTCGACGATCACCGATGACGGGATACCCGAAAAGCGCCGGCAGGAGCTGGAGCGGCGACTCTGGTGGGGCTACACCAAGGTGGGGATCGGCCGGCTGGAGGCGGGTCTGTACGAGGAGGCGCTGGAGCCGCTGCTACACGGGCTCGGCTTCTCGAGCGTCGGCGCGGCACGCCTGGAGGAGACGCGGCGGCCGGTGGTGCACGCCCTGGAGGGGCTCGTCGAGGCGCGGGGCCCGCTCATCCAGCAACTGGCGGAGGACGGTGATCGTGATGCGGCGCTGGCGGCCGGTGAGAAGCTGCGGACCCTGCTGCACGACGCGATGGAGCGCGGCGTGACGAGAGCCGAGCTGATCGGGGCGCTGGTCAAGGCCGACGAGATCTTCGAGCGCCTGGGGGAGCCCGGCGCCTAGACGGTGGCGAAGAACCTCGCCGGCGCCCCCTCGGTGCCCGCGATCTTGTAGAAGGGCGCGAAGAAGTCCACCCGGCGACGGGGCAGCGCGCCGAGGTTGGTCAAGCCCTCCATGATCACCACGCCCGCGCCCAGGATGACCCGGTGCATGGGGAAGTCCTCGGAGCTGAAGTCGGGCAGGCGGGCGCAGTACTCCTCGAAGAAGTCGAAGCCGATGTTCTTGGGGCCCTTGGCCACCAGCCACTCCGCCGACTCGGGCGGGAAGTAGGGCGACTGGGTGAAGTAGTCGGGCCACTTGCCGTACATCTTGTCGGTCCAGTCGGTGCGCAGCAGCACGATGTCGCCCCGCTTCACCTCGTCGGCGCCGCCCCGCCGGAGATCGTCGATGGTGACCGCGTGGTTGGGGCCCACGAAGGAGAGGTCCACGACCAGCGCCTCCCCGATCACCTGGTCCAGCCCGATGTCCGCGGTGGTGATCCCATCCTTATATACGTGCAGCGGGGAGTCGATGTGGGCGCCGGTGTGCAGGCTCTGGCGCACGGTGGAGACCTGCCAGAACCCCGGTCCCCGCCGGTGCGGCGTGATCTCGAGCCGCATGTTGGTGGACGGCGGGCTCATCGTGCTGTCGTTCACGGTGACCGAGAGATCGATGTAGTGCTTCATGACGGGCGTCCCCCTGACGAGCTGAGTTTGTCCACCAGAGCGCGGGCCCAGGCCATGCGGTCGGGCGCCATGACGAGCTTCTCGCCGAACGGCTGACCGAAGGGGCGGGTGGCGTCGATGCCGAGCTTGGCGGTGATGCCGCGGTCGTCGGCGCTGGGGTCGAGCAGGGCGCCGAGGCTGCCGGAGATGATGAGTAAATCGCGGTCGGCCTGCATCCGTGTCGCGACCGCCCACAGCACGTCCGATTCATCGAACACATCGATGTCGTCGTCGACGACGATCACCAGCTTCAAATAATGGTCCACGCCCAGCACGATGGGGATCACGTGCTTGGCCTCGCCGGGCCGGCTCTGCTTGATGGACACATAGGCGATGAAGGAGGAGGTGCCGGAGAGCGGCACGTGGACCCCGGTCACGTTGGGGATCACGCGGGTGAGGGCGTTGGTGATCTCGGCCTCCCGGATGAGGCCGAGGGTCGTGATGTGGTCGCCGGCGCGGCCCGAGCCGATCGACTGGAACCACGGATGCTCGCGCATGGCGATGGCCCGGGCGACGAACACGTGTTCGGTGCTGCGCCGCGAGAAGTAGCCGGTGAACTCGCCGAACGGGCCTTCCGGCTCGCGCGCGTGCGGCAGGATCTCGCCCTCGATCACGATCTCCGCCGTGGCCGGGACGTGGAGATCGATCGTCGCGCACGGCGCGATTTCCAGAGGCTCGCCCAGGAGACCGCCCACCACCTCGAACTTCCCGACGTCCGGCGGCGGATAGGCCAGTGAGCCCATCGAGACCAGCGGGTGGAGCCCGAGGACGATCGCGCAGGGCAGCGGCTGGTTCTTGGCCTCGGCGCGCCGCTGGTACTCGAACATGCGGCGCCGCGAGTGCAGGCTCACGCCCATCCGGTTGCGCCCCTTGACCTGGAAGCGGTGGTAGCCCTCCGTCTCGACTCCGGTGTCGGGGTCGCGTGCCACCACCATCCCCGCGGTGAGATAGCGACCCGCGTCGCCGGGGAAGTAGACGGGAATCGGAAGCGCCCCCAGATCGACGGCGTCACCGCTCAGCCGGCGGTGCCGGAACGGCGGGTCCGGCACGACGACCGGCTTGATCCGCTCCTTGATGCGCCGGGCGTACTCGGCGGCCAGCCTGTTCGCGGGGACGCCGAGCGCGAAGGCCAGCGCGCGGCGGCTGGCTACCACGTTGGCGACGATCGGGATGTCGTAGCCCTTGACGTGCTCGAAGAGGAGGACCGGGTACCGCCGGCGGCGCTCGTACTCGAGCACGAGCGCCATCACGTCGTGCTCGATCCCCACGGGCTCGGCGATGCGGACGACCTCCTCGGGGTCGGCTCGCTCGTACTCGGCGATGAAGCTCCGGAGATCCTGGCTCATTCGAGAAAATCCGGTGGGAGGCGCACTAGTGCTCCGTCTGGGAAGTCATGTTAACGATCGCCGCGCTCGCGCCGCTGCCAGCGGGGCCGACGGGCACGTGCGGCAGGGATCGCGGGACCACGCGGCACGCGACCGCTGCCCCATGGCGGCTGGGCTCCACCTGGGCACGCGGGGTCCGTGGCCAGCGGGCGGGGACGGGTCCCGCCGACCCCTGCCGCACGTGCCCGTCGGCCTCGGCACCGCGTGCTGGCGGCCTCTTTACATGACTTCCTAGACGGAACCCTAGTGCCGTTCCAACTATTCGCGCCTAGGAAGGCACCGTGTACGTCGTTCGTGGACAGATTTAGTATCAACAAGTTGGAACGGCACTAGCAGTGCTTGCACGGCGGCCAGGCGCGCGAGTAGGGCGGCTGCTTGAGGAACTCGTCTTCGGGATAGGTCCAGAACTGGCTGACGTTCTCGATGGTGTGGATCACGCTGTTCTGCAGGCGCCCCTCCTTGCGCTCGACGCGACGGATGTAGATGTTGTGGATCGGCTGGCCGTACTTGTCCAGGCGGATCGGCCCGCCCGGGGCTTCCGCGATCGCGACCCCCCGCAGGGCCTTGAGGAAGGCGTCGGTGTCCTCGACCTTGCCGCCGACCTTCTCGAGGGCCTGCTTGAGGAAGAGCCCGGCCGTGTAGGCGCCGACCGAGTAGTAGCCGGGATCGGCGCCGAAGGCCTTGCGGTAGGCGCCGGCGAAGGCCCGGTTGGCCGGCGTGTCGAGGGCGGCGCTGTAGTGCATGGTCGAGACGACGCCCAGCGCCTCGTCGCCCATGTTCTTCAATAGGGCCTCGTCCACGGCGGTCTGGTTCGCCAGCACCGGGATCTTGCCCTTCAGCCCGGCCTCCTCGTACTGCTTGAGGAAGCGGAGGGCGGCGACGCCGGCGAAGCCGATGAAGACCGCGTCGATGTCGCGCCGGAGCTGGCCGATGTACGGCCCCTGGTCGGCGGCGCCCAGCGGCGGCCAGAGCTTCTGCACGATCTGGCCCCCGGCGTCCTCGAAGGCCTTGTGGAAGCCCGCGACCACCTCGTGGCCGAAAGCGAAGTCGTCGGCGATGGTCGCGATTTTCCGGTACGCCAGCGTCTTGGCGGCGTAGGTGCCGAAGGGCATGGTGGGCTGGCTGGAGTCCGAGGTCGCGCGCACGAAGAACTGGGTCGCCTTGCGCTGGGTGAGGTCGTCGGCGGCAGCGCTGGGCGAGATGGTCGGGATGCGCTGGGCGTTCACGTACGGCGCGATCGCGTAGGCCTCGAAGGCCGCCAGCGGACCGATGATGACGTGGACCTTGCGCTGCTCGACCAGCTCGCGGGCCCGGGCCAGCGTGCCGGCGGGCTGGCCGCCGCTGTCCACCACGGTCAGCTCGACGCGCCGGCCGGACAACGTCGTCTTTTGCTGCTGCAGGAACAGCTCGATCCCGTTCTCCATGTCCTTGCCGGGCGCCGCCAGCGGCCCGGTCAGGATCGTGACGAAGCCGATCCGGATGGGCTCCTGCGCGGAGGCGGGAGCCCCGGCGAGGACGAAGAGGACCAGGAGCGCGAAGACGCGGAAGATCATGCTCATCTCCTTGAGTGTTGGGCCTGTTGGATCGCCGACCACACGCGCGCGGCGGTGAGCGGCATGTCGAGATGCGTGACACCGAAGGGGGCCAGCGCGTCGATGACCGCGTTGACGGCGGCGGGCGTGGAGCCGATCGTGCCCGCCTCGCCGCAGCCCTTGGCGCCCAGCGGGTTGACCGGCGAGGGCGTCTCGATCCGGTCGAGCTCGTAGGGCGGCAGCGCGTCGGCCTTCGGGACCGCATAGTCCATGAGCGACGCCGTGAGACACTGCCCGGTCTCGTCGTAGGCCACCTGCTCCCAGAGGGCCTGGCCGAGGCCCTGGGCGAGCCCTCCCTGGATCTGTCCCTCGACGAGGAGCGGGTTGATGACGCGCCCGCAGTCGTCCACGGCCACGACGCGAAGCAGGCGGACCCCGCCCGACTCGGGATCGACCTCCACCACGGCCACGTGAGTGCCCGACGGGAAGGTGAAGTTCGGCGGATCCCACACGGTCGTGGCCTCGAGCCCGGGCTCCAGGCCGGCGGGGAGCGTCTTGGCTGCCCAGGCGGCCGCGGCGACGTCGGCCAGCGTCAGGGCCCGATCCGGCACGCCGCGCACCGAAAACCGACCGCCGTCGAAGACGATATCGTCGGCGGCGGCCTCGAGCAGCGCCGCCGCGATCGGCCGCGCCTTGTCGAGCACCTTGTCGATCGACGCGGCGACGGCGGGACCGCCGACGGCGATGGAGCGGCTGCCGAACGTCCCCACGCCCGCGGCCACGACGGCGGTGTCGCCGTGGAGTACGGCCACATCATCCATCGGAAGGCCGAGGCGATCGGCGGCGATCTGAGCGAAGGCCGTTTCGAGCCCCTGGCCGTGCGGGCTCGTGCCCGTGAGCACGGTGACCTTGCCCGACATCTCCACGCGCACGGTGGCGCTCTCCCAGCCGAAGATGGGCGTGATCTTGGACGGGCCGACGCCCGCCGTCTCCATGAAGGTGGAAAAGCCGATGCCGAGATACCGCCCTTCCTCGCGCCCGCGGTGCTGGAGGTCGCGGAAGCGCTTGTAGTCGACCATCGCCAGCGCCCGGTCGAGTGCCGCTTCGTACTGGCCGGAGTCGTAGAGGAGCCCCGACGGCGCGCGATACGGGAACTCCTCGGAGCGGATCAGGTTGCGGCGTCGGACCTCCGCCGGGTCGAGCCCGATCGTGCGCGCGATCTCGTCCATCGTTCGCTCGAGCAGGTACGTCGCCTCCGGGCGCCCGGCGCCGCGGTAGGGCGCGGTGGCCATCGCGTTGGTGAACACGCTGGTCAGCTCGTAGCGCGCTGCCGGGATGCGGTAGGGACCGGTAAGGAGCCGTCCGGTCAGCATGCCCGGATACGGCGTCAGCGATTCCAGATAGGCGCCGAGATCGGCGATCGTCCGGCAGCGGAGCGCCAGGACGGTGCCGTCCTCGGCCACCGCCGCTTCCACGTCGTTGAGCTGGCCGCGCCCCTGGGTGGTCGTCAAGAAATCTTCGCGGCGGGTGAGGACGAGCTTGACCGGCCGTCCCAGGCGCCGGGCGGCCCACGCGCAGAGCGCCTCGTCGGCGTAGAAACCGATCTTGCATCCGAACCCGCCGCCCACGTCGGGCGCGATCACGCGCACCGCGGACTCGGGCAGCCTCAGCATCTGCGCGAGGCCCCAGCGGAGACGATGGGGCGTCTGGGTGCCCGCCCACACCGTGAGCGCACCGCCGCGGAACTCGGCCAGGCAGCCGCGCGGCTCCAGGGCCATGCCGGCCACGCGCTGGTTGCGCAGGCGGAGGCGGACGACCGTCCGGGCGCGGGCGAAGGCGCCGTCCACGTCGCCCTCGCTCCAGGACCAGGCGAGGGCCACGTTGTCCGGGAACTGCGCGTGCACGCGCGGCGCCCCGGGGGCGAGCGCCGCTTCGGGATCGCTCACCGCCGGCAGCGGATCGTACTCGACCTCGACGCCCGCGCAGGCGTCGGCGGCGGCGTAGCGATCTTCGGCGACGACGGCGGCCACGGGCTCACCGACGTAGCGGACGACCTCGCGTGCCAGGAGCGGCCGGGGTGGGCGGTGCGCCGCCGGCGGGATCCCGACGGCCGGCTCGGGATCGACCGTGCCCTCCACGTCGCGCGCGGTGATCACGCGGAGCACGCCGGGCAGCGCCGCCGCCCGCGTGGTGTCGATGCGGAGGACGCGCGCGTGGGCGTGGGGCGAGCGCAGCACGCTCATGAAGGCCAGGCGCGACAGCACCAGGTCGTCCACGAAGCGCCCCGCCCCCTGGACGAGGGCGGGGTCCTCGCGCCGCCGGACTTCGGCGCCGATGAGGCTCGCCATCAAGTGGAGCTGGTGACCATGGGCGCGTCCTCCCTGAACGGGCTCTTAGGCTAGCACATCGGTTCAAACTTGACCGGTCCCGGCGGGCAGACTACGATCGCTCCACTCCTAACCTTGCGGTGCGTTTCCTGGCGAGCGCGCGCCGGTCACCGGACGCGCGTGGTGGGAGGCCAGCGATGAAGCGGTGGGTTCTGTTCCTGGCCGTGGTGGCGCTGCCCACCGCGACGGCCGAGGCGGCGGTGACGCGGAACGAGATCACGCGCCGCGGGCCCTTCGCGGCGGCTCGCTGGTCCCCATGAGCGCGCTGGGATTTCCGAAAGTCTCGGGCCTCGCGCTTCCCGAGCGACCGGCGCCGGAGTGCGTGGCCAGGGTGCGTCAGGCCGCCGCGCAGCGCATCGTGGATCGGGCGACCGCGGCGTCATGGTGAGCCCCCCGATCCGGCTCGACCCCAAGACCACGGCGGTGGTGGCGATCGACATGCACCGCGGGCACCTCGACCCCTCCGTGGCCACGCTGCCGCTGCCGGCCGAGCGCTGCGGCCCGCTCATCAAGCGGGCGGCCGCGCTCTTCGCCGACCTGCGCCGGCTCGGCGTCCCCGTCGTCCACGTCGTCACCGAATATCGTGACCCCGGCGAGATCGCCGCCAACCCCTTCTGGAAGGTCGCGCACGACGATCCGACGAAGGCCCGCCGCGGCATCCTCAAGCACAACCTGGCCGGCGGCGCCGGGGTGGAGGTCATCCCCGAGCTGCGCGACCCGCGCGACCTCATCGTGCGAGGCAAGAAGCGCTACAACTCCTTCCAGGCGACCGACCTCGAGTTCGTCCTGCGCCGCCGGCTGGGGGTGGAGGCGCTGATCCTGGCCGGCATCAACACCACCACGTGCGTGCTCTGCGCGGGCTTCGAGGCGACGAACCGCGATTTCCGCGTCGTCATCGCCGCCGAAGCGGTGGACTCCATGGACGGCGAGGAGATGCATCGCTTCGCGCTCACGCTGATGGCGGCGGCGATCGGCTGGCCGCTGTCGAACACGGAGATTCTTCAGGCGCTCGGCGCCTGATCCCGGTCAGACGAGGAGACCACGATGCGAAGACTCGGGATGGTCGTCGTCACCCTGGCCGCTCTCGCGCTGCTGCTCGTCGGCGAGCGCCCGACGTGGGCGCAGCGGGGGCCGGTCAAGGTCGCGCTGCTGGTGCCCACCAGCGGGCCGCTCTCGGCCAACGGCAAGGACATGATCAACGGCCTGGAGCTGTTCTTCGAGGAGCAGAAGTACCGGTTGGCCGGGCGGGAGGTCAAGCTCATCATCGAGGACGACGAGGGCAAGCCGGCCACCGGGCTCACCAAGTTGCGCGGGCTCGTCGAGGGGCAGGGCGTGCACCTTATCATGGGCCCGCTCAGCGCCGCCGTGGGCTACGCCATCGCGCCCTACGTCGACGGCAAGAAGGTCCCGACGATCTACCCCATCGTCTCGTCGGAGGACATCACCCAGCGCAAGCGCAGCCCCTACATCGTCCGCACGGGCTGGAGCAGCTCCCAGCCCTCGCACCCGTTCGGCAAGTGGGTGTACGACAACCTCAAGTACCGCAAGATCGCCATGATCGGCTATGACTTCGCCTTCGGCTGGGAGGTGGCTGCCGGCTTCCAGCGCAGCTTCGAGGAGGCCGGCGGACAGGTCGTCCAGAAGCTCTGGCCGCCGCTCAACACGCCGGACTTCGCGCCCTACCTGGCCCAGCTGCGGCGCGACGTGGACGCCATCTACTGCGTCTTCTCGGGCGCCGACGCCCTGCGCTTCTCCAAGCAGTTCGACGAGGCCGGCCTGAAGGCCCGGCTGCCCCTCATCGGCGGCGGCACCTTCACCGACGAGCACGTGCTCCGCACCATGGGCGACGAGGTGCTGGGGGTCGTCACCGCGCTCCACTACTCGGCCGCGCTCCCGACCCCCGCCAACAAGAAGTTCGCCGCCGCCTACGAGGCCAAGTTCAAGCAGGTCCCCTCGTACTACTCGGAGGGCACGTACGTGGCCGGCGCCGCCCTCCGGGCGGCCCTGGAGGCGACCGGCGGCGACATCGAGAACGTCGAGAGGTTCCTGGGCGCGCTCCGGCGGGCCGACCTCTCGGACGCGCCGCGCGGGCCCATCCGCTTCGACGACTACGGCAACCCGGTCCAGAACGTCTACGTCCGCAAGGTGGAGAAGGTGGGGGGCCGCCTGCAGAATACCGTCTTCCACACCTTCCCCAACGTCTCGCAGTTCTGGATTTACAAGCCGGACGAGTTCCTCAAGAACCCGGTCTACTCGCGGGACTACCCGCCGTGCAAGCACTGCTGATCGCATGACGACGGTCGGGATCGTCGGCCTCGGGCTTCTCGGCCACGCCGTGGCCTCGCGCCTCCACGCCGCCGGCCATCAAATCGTTGGCTACGACGTGCTGCCCGACCGGATGCAGGCGCTCGGCGCGCTGGGCGGCCAGCCTGCCGCCTCCGCGGCCGCGGTGGCCAAGGCCTCCCAGGCCGTGTGCACCGTCCTGCCGTCGCTGGCCACGGTGGAGGAGGCGATCCTCGGCCCCGACGGCGTGCTGGCCGGGGCGCGCCCCGCGCAGGTCGTCATCCAGATGAGCACGATCTCACCCGCGCTGACCGAGCGCCTGGCCCACGCGGTGGCCGCGCGCGGGCTCGGGTTCCTCGACTGCCCGATCAGCGGCACCAGCGCCCAGGTCGCGCAGGGCGACGGCATCGTCATCGTCGGCGGCGACCGCGCCCTCTTCGAGCAGTGGCGACCGGTGCTGGAGGCCGTGCTGCCGCGGGCCTTCTGGGTGGGGGCGGCGGGGCGGGCGATGTTCGTCAAGCTGGTGGCCAACCTGCTCATCGGCCTGCACAGCGCGGCGGCCGCCGAGGCGCTGGCCATGGCGCGCGCCGGCGGGCTCGATCCCGGCATGGTCCTCGAAGTCCTGGCCGCGAGCGCGGCGACCTCGCGCATGCTCGAGGTGCGCGGTCCGCTGATCGTGCGCGGCGAGTTTCCGCCCCAGATGAAGCTCGATCTCTTCATGAAGGACCTGCACCTGATCCAGGCGGCGGCGGCGAGCGTGGGCGCCCCGCTTCCGCTCACCGACCTGGCCGAGCGCCTCTACGCCGCCGCGCAGGCGGAGGGTCACGCGGGCGAAGACCTCTCGGTGGTGGTGACGGTGCTGGAGTCGCTGGCTAGGGTGCGACGCCCTTGACCGCCCACGCGCGGGCGATCAGGGGGATGGTGGCGTCGGCCCGACGCCCCGGAACAGCGCGGCCAGCGCGCCGGTGCCGCAGCCGATGTCGAGCCAGCACTGCTCCCGCGGCGTCTCCAGCCGGCCGACGAACTCCCGGGCCACCAGCCAGCTCCAGCGGCCCACGTAGGGCTCGTAAGCGGCGCCGCTGGCCCCGACGTCCCTGCGCTCGGGCGTCATACCGATCGGCTCGTCAGAAGTGGACGTGGGCGCCCAGGCCGATGTAGTCGATCTTGTGCCGGTAGAACTGGCCGTTGGGCGAGTGGCCGCGGAAGTACTCCAGGAGGAGCCGGAAGTTCCTCGTCACCAGGAGGCCTTCGAACTGCACACCGGCGCGCAGCGAGAAGTCGGCGTGCCAATCGTTCTGCTCGCGGTTCTGGATATCGACTGCGGCGACCGGGCGCCACCCGGCGGCCGGATCGGGCCACGGACTGCGGAGCTCGGCGCCGGCCTGCGTGAACCCGGGCCGGAGGTTCGACGGGTCCTGGTCGAAGAGATAGCCCCCGCCGCCGTACACGCGGAGGACTTCGCCGAAGTCGTACGAGAGCCGCAGATCGACCGCCTCGTAGCTGAGATTGACCCGGTTGGGCACGCGGCTGCGCAGCAGGAACTCGTCGCCGAGGTGACTCGACTGGTGGAACACGCGGAAGAGCGCCGACAGGTCCTGGTAGCGGTAGCCAGCGACCGCGGCCACCAGGAAGTCCGTGTTGATCAGGTCCTTCGAGGGCGCGTCGAGGTCGAAGATGGAAAAGACGCCGGCCTGAACACCGATTTCCCACCAGCCGGAGCCGATGTGATCGCGGTAGACGGTGAAGGTTTCCCCGAAGCTCACGGCCCCAACGTTCTTCAGTTGAGGATCGTTCAGGTAGTATTGCTGGGAGGCCGCGAAGTGCGGCCAGCGCGGGTCGGCGATCAGCGGGTTGAAGAGCTGGCCGCCCGGCAGCAGGCCGGACTCGAGCTGTCTCAGGATGCGCAGGGGCCGGGGCTCGGCGGGCCGCGCCGGCTCGGGCGCGGTCGGCGACGCCCCCACGCTTGGTCGGGCGCCGGGCTCGACGACCTCGACCCGCGCGACGCCGCGGATGCGTTCGAGCGCCGCCACTACCCGCGCGCGATCGACGCCGACGAGGTCGGCGGCGCTCACGGTGATCACGCCGTGCTGCACGCGCAGCGAGGGCGTGGTGAGCTTGAACTCGCGCTCGAGCAAGGCGGCGGCGTAGCCTTCGATGTAGGCATCGTCGCCCGGCGCGGCGTCCCCTGGCCAGGGAACGGCGGCCGCGCCGACGGCGAGCACCAGGACGACGATGCCGATCTTCCAAAAGGTCATGGGAATTCCCCGCCGATCACCCGGACTCGCCGGTCAGGAGGCTGTGGGCGTTGGCGCCGAGGATTCGCTCCCGGTCGCCCTCGGGCAGGAAGCTGAGCCCGCGGATCGAGGCCACCGAGCGCGCCAGGTCGCCCACGGCGAAGGGCGCGTCACTGCCCAGAACGAGCCGGGCGATGCCGACGCAGGCGAGCCCGGCGAGGAGCGCCGGCTCGTAGTACGAGACGGTGTCGAGGTAGAAACGCTCGAGATACGGCTCGGGGCTCCGCGCGATCCCGAGCGCGGCCCCGAAGTGCTCGCGCCCCACCCGGTACCCGATGACGACGCGCTCGCGCAGGAAGGGCAGCGCTCCGCCCAGATGGGCCAGGCAGACCCGGAGCCTCGGGAACCGCTCGAGCACGCCGCTGTAGACGAGGCGGACGGCGGCCAGGGTGGTGTCGAACGGGAAGCCGACGACGAGGTCGAGGCGGTAGTCGTGGATGTCTCCGTGGCCGGGAGGGTTGATCGGGTGGACGAAGAGAGGGATCCCGAGCGCCTCCACCCGCTCGTAGAATGGCCAGAGGCTCGGGTGATCGAGCGGCTTGCCCTGGATGTTGGAGCCGATCGCCACGCCGCGCAGCCCTAGATCGCCCACGGCGCGCTCCAGCTCCGCCAGGGCCAGATCGGTCGCCTGCAGGGGCACGGCCGCGAACCCCACGAAGCGGTCGGGGTGGCTGCGGACGAGCTTGGCGATCTCGTCGTTGAAGATGCGCGCCAGTCGCAGTCCGAGGTCGGGCGGCGCCCAGTAGACCATGGGCGGGCCCAGGGAGAGCACCTGCCGGTCCACGCCGGCGCGGTCCAGCTCGGCCAGGCGGAGCGCGTCGTCGTGGAAGGCCGGCGTATAGCGCCAGAAGCGGATCCCCTCGAAGCAGAGGAACGGCGGCGCATCCGCCGTCAGACTCACGTGGTGAGCGGGCCCCTGGGCCGCCAGCTCCTCCATGAAGGCACGGGGGTAGAGATGGGCGTGAACGTCGATCACCATGGGCTTCCGCCTGGCTACTTCACCCCGTCCAGGAACCTCCGGAGCAGCCGGGTGAACTCGTCGGCGCGCTCGACGACGGAGCAGTGGGCGGCGTTCGGCAGGACGACCAGCTGGGAGTCGCGGATGCGCTCGTGGAGGACGCGGGCCATCGCCGGGGGCGTGCCGGGATCGCGCTCGCCGACGACGATGAGCGCCGGGCACGTGATGGCGTGGATCCGCTCGCTGAGATCCGCCCCGGCGATGGCCCGGATGGCCGCGGCGTAGCCCCGCGGGTCGGTGTTCAGGAGCATCTGGCGCATGCGGTCGACGACCGCCTTGTGGGACTCCCGGAACGGCGCCGTGAACCAGATCTCCATCGTGCGCTCGATGAGGGCGTCCGTCATGCCCTGCCGCTCGGCGGTGGCGATCCGCTCCTCCCACATCGGCTGGAGCCCCGGGCCGTACGAGCTCGTGGTATCGCACAGCACCAGGCTCCGGATCGTCGCGGGCGTGGTGAGCGCGGCCATCATGCCGATGAGACCGCCAATCGAGAGCCCGACGAAGTGGGTCCGGTCGATCTCGAGTGATCGGAGCAGGTCGCGGAGATCGTCCACCATCTGCTCGAGCGTGTAGGGGCCCGGCGGCACGGCGGAGGCGCCGTGGCCGCGCACGTCATAGCGCAGGACGCGATACTGGCTGGTGAGGATCGCCGCCTGGGCGTCCCAGAGGTCGAGGGTGGCGCCGAGGGCGTGGCTCAGCGTGACGACCGGGGCACCGGCCGGGCCGTCGAGGCGGTAGTGGGTCTTCATGGTTTCACCGGGGGATAGTTGCGATCGTAGGGCGGCGTCTTGAGGAACTCCTCGGCCTTGTACGTCCAGAACTGCGACACCATCGGGTACGTGTGGATGACGGTGTTCTGCAGGCGGCCGCCGACCTTCTCGACCTTGAGGATATAGACGTTCTCGGTGGGGTTGTTGTACTCGTCGAGCTTGATGGGCCCCCGCGGATCCTCGGTCTTCTCGATCGCCGCGCGGAGGGCGCCGAGGAACTGCTCGCGGTCCTCCACCCGCCCGTCGAGCGCGCGGGCGGCCTCGGTGATCCAGCGGCCGGCGCTGTACATGACGGCGGTGAAGTAGGCCGGCAGCGGGTTACCCCTGGCGGCCGCCAGCTTCATGAATTCCCCGTTGGCCCTGGTCGGGAGCGACGGCGCCCAGATGAGCGAGCTGATGATCCCGATGGCCTCGTCGCCCATCGACTTGAGGGCCGACTGGTCGGTGAACACGCCGCTGCCGATGAGCGGCAGCCGCTCCTTGAGCCCCGCCTCTCCGTACTGCTTGGCGAAGCGGACGGCCTGGGCGGCGACGAAGACCTGGGCGACCGCGTCCACGTCCCGGCGGATCTGGGCCAGGTACGGCGCGAAGTCCAGGGCGTTGAGCGGCACCCAGATCTTCTGCACCACCTTGCCGCCGCTGTCCTCGAAGACGCGCTGGAAGCCGCCGATGCCCTCGTGGCCGAAGCCGTTGTCCATGGCGATGGTGGCCACGCGCTTGTAGTTGAGCGTCTTGGCCGCGTAGTCGCCGAGCGCGTGCATGGGCTGGCTGGCGCTGAAGTTCGAGCGCATGATCCACTGCGGCCGCCGGCGCTTGGTGAGCTCGTCAGGCGTGGTGAGGAAGAGCGTCGGGATCCCGTCCCGCTCGATCGGCGCTACCAGGGACACGCCGACGTTGGTCAGGAGCACGCCGGCCAGCACGTGGATCCGGTCCTGCTGGGCGAGCTTGCGGTACTTGGCCTGGGCCGTGGCCGGGTTGCCCTCGGTGTCCTCCTCGAGCAGCTCGATCTTCCGCCCGGCCGCCTGGTAGCCGGCCTGCTCGAAGCCCATCTTGAGGCCCTCGAGCATGTCCTTGCCGGCCTGGGCGAAGATGCCCGTGAGCGGCCCCAGGTAGCCCACGCGGATCGGCTCGGCCGCGGTGGCGCGGACCGGTGTCGCCAGCGCCAGCGACACGAGCGCGATCGAGATCGCGATGAAGCGCATTGTCGCACCTCCGGACGGGATTGGACGGCGGAGGCGCGCAGCCTAGCACGCGCGCGGAGGCCCCGCAAGGACACGCGGGTTGTGGTATCAAGTGGGGCGCGCCGGCCCCCGCCGGGGCCGGGCGGGGAGGCGAGCATGGCGCAGCGGATCCGGGGCATCACCGACGAGGAAGCGACCGGCCCGGTGGCGGAGGTGTTCGCGGCGTCCACCGAGATGCTGGGGCGGGTGGCGAACCTCTTGCGGATCGTGGCCCACAGCCCGGGCCTGGCCAAGTGGTTCCTGCCGCTGGTGGCGGCCATCCGCCAGCCCCGGGCCGGGGCGGTGTCATCGCCGCGGCTGAGAAACCTCGCGGTGCTGAAGACCTCGACCGTCAACGGCTGCCGCTACTGAACCGAGCACAACCGGGTGCTTGGTCAAGCCCTGGGACTGACCGATGCCGAGTTCGCCGCCCTGCAAGGCGATTATGCGGCCAGCGCGCTCTTCGACGCGCGCGACCGGGCCGTCCTCCGCTGGGCGGAGGCCCTGACCCTCAACACCGCCAAGAACGACGACGCGGCCTGGGCGGAGATGCGCCGGCACTTCACCGACGCGGAGATCGTGGAGATCTCGATGGCCGCGGCGCTCTTCAACATGATCAACCGGCTCAACGACTCGTTCCGCACCGAGCTCGAGCCGGACGAGGTGAACCGCCGTCAGCATCGGGCGGTCGGCGTGACGGCGCGTGCGCTGGACGAGTATGCTTGCCGCGTATGCGGCGGGGCGCGCGCCGGCGGCGTGGAGGGACGGTGATGGTGACCGATCACTCAGCCAAGGAGACAAGAGCGATGAACCGAGTCCTGTCCGTGGGAGTTCTGGTCGCCGTCCTGGCGATGGCCGGGCCGACACCGGCGCAGCAGCCGGCGCCGATGGCGGCCGCGGTGGGCGGCAACATGAACCACGTCCCCAGCTTCGTGGGCGTGGAGAAGGGCATCTTCCTCAAGCACGGCATCGACCTGAAGCTGAAAGTCCTGAACACCGGCCAGGAGATGGCCAAGGCGCTGCAGGCGGGGGAGGCCCAGATCATCGGCTCCGCCTACTCCAACTTCCCCGTGGCCGTCGAGCGCGGGATGGGCGCCCGGGGCGTGGTGGGGCTGATGGGCGACCGCAACAGCCGGTACTCCGACGACCCCGTCAGCATCTGGACCCGGAAGGGCACGGGCATCACCAAGGTCGAGGATCTGGCCGGCCGCAAGATCGGCACGCCGGTCGGCGGCACCGCCGACGAGTACCTCGGCGTGGTCCTCAAGCGCAAAGGGCTCTCCCGCGAGAAGGTGAACCTCCTGAACGTCCCGCCCGGCAACCTCGTGTCGGCGCTCCAGGGCGGCGGGGTGGACGCGGTCGCCTGCTGGGAGCCGTTCGGATCGCTCGTCCAGGCGCGGGTCGCGGATGCCGTGCTGGTGTCGCGCGGCGGGGGGCACATCGGCTACTACATCAACATGGCCATCCGCAACGACGTCATCGACAAGAGCCCCGAGCTGGTGGAACGCTACGTCGTCGCCATGGCCGAAGCGGCCCAGTACACGCGGCAGCATCTCGACGAGGCGGCGGAGATCGCCACCCGCTGGGTCACGGGCCTGGACGCGGCCGTCGCCAAGCAGGCCATCCGCCACATGACCTTCGATCCCCGCATCACCCCGCACACGGTGGCGGCCTGGGAGGAGAACGTCGGGATCCTGATCGAGCAGAAGAAGCTCCGGGCGGCGATCCCCTGGCAGCAGGGGATCGAGCTGCGCTTCATCGAGAAGGTGATGAAGTCGCACCCGCAGCTCTTCTCGGACCTCAAGCCGGTGCCCTGAGCCTAAGGGCGCGGCGAGCCGGCGTGCCTCCGAAGATCACGCTCCGGGGCGTCGGGCACGAGTACGTCAACCCCTTCACGCGCGAGCGGGTGGTCGCGCTCGACGGGCTCGATCTGGAGGTGCCGGAGGGCGAGTTCCTCACCGTGGTGGGCCCCAGCGGGTGCGGCAAGACGACGCTGCTCAACATCCTGGCCGGGCTCATCCCGCCCACGCGGGGGCAGATCCTGCTCGACTCCCAGCCGGTGACGGGCCCGGGCCGCGACCGCGGCGTCGTCTTCCAGGAGTTCGCCATCCTGCCGTGGCGGACGGTGGAGCGGAACATCGCCCACGGCCTCGAGATCCAGGGCGTTCCCCGGGCCGAGCGCGCCGCCGCCGTTCGGCGCTTCGTGGACCTGATCGGGCTGGCCGGCTTCGAGCAGAAGTATCCCCACGAGCTGTCCGGGGGCATGAAGCAGCGCGTCGCCGTGGCCCGGACGCTGGCCGCCAACCCTCAGGTGATGCTGATGGACGAGCCCTTCGCCGCGGTGGACGCCCAGACCCGCATCACGCTCCAGGAGGAGTTGAACGCGATCGCGCTGGCCACCCGCAAGACGATCCTCTTCGTGACCCACAACGTCGAGGAGGCCGTCTTCCTGGGCGACCGCTGCTGCATCCTGTCGCGCCGGCCCGGCCGGGTGAAGTCGCTGGTGCCGGTGAAGATCCCGCGGGAGGGACGCACGTGGAAGATGTTCACGTCCGATTCCGCCTTCGCCGCCACCAAGGAGCACGTGCTGCGGCTGGTGCGCGAAGAAGTGGGCGGCGAGGAGACGGCCTAGTGTCCGTGCCCGCGCGCCGAGCCCGGCGGGCACACGCGGCAGGGGTCGCGGGACCACGCGGCCGGCGTCCGCTGCCCCGTTGCGGCTGGGCTCCACCTCGGGACGCCAGGTCCGTCGCCGGTGGGCGGGAACGGATCCCGGCGACCCCTGCCGCGCGTGCCCGCCGGCCCCGGAGCCGCGTGCTGGACAGACTCCTGAGATGACTTCCCAGACGGAGCACTAGGTGGCGCGCTGGGAGCTCGCCGCCACCTGGATCGTCGTCCTCGCCGGCGCCCTGGGGGCGTGGAGCGTGGCGGCGGCGACGCTGCCGGTGCCCGACTACTTCCTGCCCCCGCCCTCGGCGGTCCTGACGGCGGCCGCCGATCTGGTCACCAAGGGCATCCTGCCCGTCTACGTGGCGGAAAGCCTGCGGCGAATTCTGCTGGCGGCCGTGCTCGGCCTGCTGGTGGGCGTCCCCGCCGGGCTCGTGCTGGGGCTCAGCCGCCGGGTGGCGGACTTCTTCTACCCGCTGCTGAACTTCTTCCAGTCGGTCTCGGGCATCGCCTGGCTACCGCTGATGCTGGTGTGGTTCGGGTTCGGCGAGCGGACCATCCTGATCGCGGTCAACTACACGGTGCTGTTCCCGGTCATCTTCAACGTCCTGCTGGGGGTGCGGAGCGTGCCGCGCATCTACGTGAGCGCGCTGCGGACCCTGGGGGCCTCCCGCTGGCGGATCGTGCGCGACGTGCTGATCCCCGGCGCGCTGCCGAGCATCGCCACCGGCATGCGTCTGGGCCTGGCCTTCGGCTGGCGGGCGCTGATCGCCGCCGAGATGCTGGTGGGGGCCAACGGTCTGGGCTTCATGATCTTCAACGCCCAGAACTTCCACCTCACCGCCCGCATCATGCTCGGGATGGCCATCATCGGGCTGCTGTGGCTGCTCCTCGACTACTTCGTGCTGCGCCCGCTGGAGCAGGCGACGTTCGCGCGGTGGGGCCTCGTGCAGCGATGACGCGCGCCGCCACCGCGGCCCGGGGCGCGTTGCCCTTCGCCACCCTCGTCGTCGCCTGGGCCCTGCTGACGCGGGCGGGCGTGGTGCCGGCGCTCTTCCTGCCGCCACCCGGCGACGTCGCGCGGACGGCCTGGGAGATGCTCGGCGACGGCTCCCTCTGGATCAACATCGGCGCCAGCCTGGGCCGCGTGCTGATCGGCGTGGCCGTGAGCCTGCCGCTGGCGGTGGGCCTCGGCGTCGCGGTAGGGCTGAGCCGGCGGCTGGCCCACGTGGTGGAGCCGATCGTGGGCTTCTTCAACGCGCTGTCGGGGATCGCTTGGCTGCCCCTGGCCATCACCTGGTTCGGCCTGGGCTGGACCAGCGTGACGTTCATCATGTTTAACACGATCTTCTTCCTCGTGTTCTTCAACACCCTGGTCGGCGTGCGCACCGTGCCGAAGATCTTCGAGAACGCGGTGCTGACGCTGGGCGGCTCGCGCCGGCACGTCATCTTCCACGTCCTGATCCCCGGCGCCCTGCCCAGCATCGTCACCGGGGTTCGCATGAGCATCGGCTTCGGCTGGCGCGCGGTCATCGCCGCCGAGATGATCGCCACCAGCACCGGGCTCGGGTTCCTCATCTACAACGCCGCCAACTTCCACCAGACCGACGCGATCCTGGTCGGGATCCTGACGATCGGCGTCCTCTGGCTCGCCACCGACCGCCTGGTCCTGCAGCCCCTGGAGCGCCGCACGATCGAGCGCTGGGGCCTGGTGTCCACGACGCCGTGATCGCGGTGCCGCGCCGCACGCTGGCGTTCCTCCTCGTCGTCGCCGCGCTGTGGGGCGCCGGCGAGGCCTTCGTCCGCCTCACGGCGCCCGGACGGATCGATGCCGCCCTCGCGCGCGCGCTGGACCGGGAGGCCCTGGTGAACATCGTGGTCACGCTCCCGTTCGTGCCCGAGGACTTCCACATCCGGCTGTTCCAGGGCTACGGCGTGGTGAGCGGGGTGCGGGGCACCTCCGTGCTGATCAACCGCGTCCGCGCGGACGACGTCTGGCGGATCGCGCGCCATTACTGGGTGCGGCGGATCGCGCCCCAGTGATGGGCCCGGCGGGCCTGCGCTACACGCGGTACCACTGATGGCCCCGGCGGGCCTGCGCTACACGCAGTACCACAATCAACCGGCCGCGAGCCCGCTCCACCGGTGGCTCACCGAGATGTGGGCGGCCGTCGGCGCCGAGACCGGGGGCCGCTTCGAGGTCGAGACCTGCGCGCAGAACAACGGGATCCCCGGCGGCGATCCCGCCGCGCTCCAGCTCCTGCTGGCCGGCGAGCTCCACTTCTTCACACTGATGGGCGGCCTCATCGGGGCCGTGGTGCCGGTCGCCGAGATGCAGGGCCTGCCCTTCGCCTTCCGGAGCCACGCGCACGTGTTCGCGGTCATGGACGGCGCGTTCGGCGACTACCTCCGCGGGGAGATGGCCGCCCGGGGTCTCTGGGCACTTCCCCGCGCGACCTTCGAGAACGGCTTCCGCCAGATCTCCACGCGCACGCGCCCCATCCGCGACGCCGACGACCTCGTCGGCCTCACCATCCGGACGCCCGCCGGGAGGCTCTTCATCGACTTCTTCGAGTCCCTGGGGGCCAAGCCCAGGGCCATCAACCTCAACCAGCTCTACGGGGCCCTGCAGGCGGGCGTCGTCGAGGCCCAGGAGAATCCGCTCGTCGTCATCGAGTTCAACCGGCTGTGGGAGGTCCAGCGCTACGTGAGCGTCACCAACCACATGTGGTCCGGATTCAACCTCCTGGCGAACCTGGCGGCCTGGAAGGCGATCCCTCAGGACGTGCGGGTGGTCATCGAGCGCACGGCGGCGCAGTACGCGATCCGGCAGCGCCGCGACACCGACGCGCTCAACCTCGCGCTCGCCGAGCGGCTGGCCCGGCGGGGCATGGTCTTCAACGAGGCCGACGCGGCGAGCTTCCGCCCCCGGCTCGGCCCCTTCTACGCCCGCTGGAAGACGGTCTTCGGGACCAGGGCGTGGAGCCTGCTGGAGGCCCACGCGGGACCGCTGGGCTGATACCTCAAAAATCGCTGGCACAAATCCAGCCCCGGCAACCAACGTGCCGCATGCAGCCTCCTGGTTCATCGCCAGGAGGTTGTCGTGCTTACGTGCCCCCGGATCTTGAACGCGTGCCCGACGCCGGCACGCCCTTGGCGGGCTTCCCTGTGATAGCCGAGGACGGCGTCGGGCGCCAGTCGACTAGCTACGAGAAGAAAGTCGACCGGACTCTTCGCGGCCGTTTCTCCCGGGCCGGCGACGAAGAACACCCCTCGCTTCACCCGCCCGATCCTGCCAGCGCGCAGATAGCGGCCCAGGTGCGAATCGACGGTCTGGCTCGAAGCCTTCCGCCCGTCAGCCACCGCGCGGGCGAACTCCTCCCGAGTGAAGACGGGATGAACCGAAAAGAAGTCCAAGGGCTTCACTTGATGATGTCCTCCATAACCGCCAATATTTAGCCAGTTATGGAGGTAACTATCAAGTACGCCTCGGAACCCGGCTACCGGGACCGGGCTGAGCCAGGCCGGTGGCGCCCGGCATCACGGACCTGGTGTCCTGGCGTCCGGGGCGTCGCTCGCCAGAAGACGGTCGCACCACGCCTCGATCGCCTGGCGCATCTCGATCGGACACTCGGTGGGGATCCAGTGCCGGGCCTCGAGCATCCGCGTTTCGCACCGCGGGAGGTCCGCGAGGATCCGGGCGGTCACCGCGGGATCGCCGAACCGCCCACCGCGCGAGAGCAGCGCCAGCGCGGGCGTCCGGATGACGCTGAGGTCGGGCAGCGGTTCCGTCAGTGCGAGGAGGCCGGCCAGATACACCGCCGTCGGCGCGGACTTTAGATCTTCCAGCGGCGAGCCGTAGCGGGCTTCGGGGAACGCCTCGGGCCCCGCGGCGGCGATGGCCGCCCGGGCGTCGCGGTCGAGCTGCTGGAGGTCGAGCGTCTCCAGGCGTCGCCGGTGCAGGCCGAGCGTATTGAAGCCGCGAACCAGTTGCACCAGCGCAGCCATCAGCGGGCGGAGCCGCGTGGCCCGGCGCAGGGAACCCGTCAGCGCCTGGCGGAACATCGGCTCGATCAGCACCAGGCCTAGGGTCGCCGCGGGGTAGCGGGCCGCGAAGTGGAGCGCCACGTTCGCCCCCAGGCAGTGCCCTACCAGTACCGCCCGCGGCGGCCCCTCGGCATCGAGGATCGCCGCCAGGTCCCGGCACCACTCGTCGAGCCCCACGCGGCCCCGATAGAGCGAGCCCCCGAACCCCCGGAGATCCAACCTCAGGAGGTCCCAGGATTCGCGGAGCCGCGTCGTCGCCACGAACTCGGCCCAGCGCGTGAGGTTGCTGGCGAGTCCGTGTATCAGGACGATCAGCCGACGCGGCCGGCCCGGCCGCCAGAGCCGGTAGGCCAGCGTCGCGCCATCGGGCCTCAGGAGGGTACGCGCGATCTCCAAGGGCGGGCGGCGAGTCCCAGGTTCACTCCCGCTCGTTTTCGGGCGTGATCGGCAGCGTGACGGCCCGCTTGCGCCGGGCCGAGAGGTCCAGCGCCTTGGTCAGCGTCAGGCGGTCGTGGGCCTCGGCGGCAGTGGCGTGGGGCGTCGGGTGGCCCAGGGCCACGCGCGAGAGCCAGGCGTTGGTCTCCTCGCGCATCGGGCCCCACAGCTCGCCGAGGGCGATGTCGCCGGGAGGGTAGCTCCCGAGGAAGTCGACGTGCCGGGTGGCGTCGGGCGTGTAGCCTGCCGGCTGGGCGATGGTCGTGGCCATCACGACGTCGCGGTGGGTATCGTCGATGGTGAGCACGCCCTCCGTTCCCACGATGCCGATCTCCAGGCTGTAGACGGAGCCCGGCCACACGACCGGCAGGGCCCAGGAGATGTTCAGGTGATAGAGCGTGCCGTCGGCCATCGTGATGACGCCGGCGGTGGCGTCGATGCCCCGGTAGGTCGGGCCGAGAACTCTGTCCACCGAGCGCGCGTACACTTCCACCGGCCGCTTGCCTTCCAGCAGCCACATCACGACGTCGAGCGCGTGGGTGCCCGAGATCACCATCGGGGAGATCGTCTCGGGCTTGTCCGTCCGCCGGTAGTTGTCGATCGCCACCAGCCGGTTCATGAAGGCTCGTGAGGTCACGAGGGTGACGTCGCCGAGCTGGCCCGTCCGCACCTTCTCCTTGGCCACCAGGAAGCGCCGCCGAAAGCGCTGGGTGTAGCCGACGACGGCGTCGATCCCCGCCTGTTCGATGGCCCGGAGCACGCGGGCGGACTCGGCGAGCTCGGTGGCCAAGGGCTTCTCGATCATGAGGGGGAGCCGCCGCTCGACCGCGGCGAGGATAGGATCGACGTGCAGGTGCTCGTCCGTCGCGATCACGGCCGCGGTGATCTCCGGCCGCCCCAGCAGCTCCCGATAGTCGGTGGTGACGAAGTCGGCGCCGAGCCGGGCGGCAACCTCCTTGGCACGATCCGCCTTCACCTCGGCGATGCCGATCCATCCCACGCTGGGATGCCTGGCGGCGATCTCGCCCCGGATCAGCCCGATCCGCCCCGCTCCCACGATGCCGAGCCCGATCGTCCCGGCCCCCGGCTTGGGTCCCATGACCTGCGCCTCCTTGGCGCTCGCGCGCTCAGACCCCATCGAGGGGGAGGCTGACCGGCGCGTGACGCTCGGCCGAGAGGTCGGCGGCCAGCGTCACCTCCATCACCTGCCGCGCCTGCTCGGGCGTCACCAGCAGCGGGCGGTCGAGGGCGACCGCCTCGATGAAGTGGACCGTCTCGGCCTCCATGGGGCCCTGATAGACGTGACGGACCTGCTCGCCGGGCATCGTGGAGAGCGGCAGTACCATGCCCTTCTGCATCGTGTTGAGCACGATGTCGCGGTGGCTGTCGTCGATGAGCAACGCGCCTTCGGTCGCCACGAACTCGATCGTCGCCACGGAGAAGTGCGGGTATCCCGGCGGCAGCGCCCACCCGGCGCCGATGGTGAAGACGGTGCCGTCGTCCATGGTGACGACGATCCACTGGCAGTCGGGCACGCCGTGCTCGTGCTCCATGATGCGGAAGACCGCCTCGGAGTAGACGCGCACCGGGCGGGCGGGCAGGAGGCACCAGAGGATGAAGTCGAGATCGTGGGTGGCCTCCATCACCGCGGGGGACAGCCGCACGCGCCCGCCGATCTTGTGCCCGATCGAGCGCGACACGTTCCGGCTCACCAGCGCGGTGACCGGCCGGCCCAGGGTGCCGTCCTCCAGGCACTTCTTGACGTAGGCGTACTTGGGGTTGAAGCGCTGCGTGTAGCCGATGGTGAGCTTGAGGTTGGCCGCGCGGGCCAGCTTCATGAGCTCGTCGGCCTCCTTCAGCTCGAGGCCCATGGGCTTCTCGAGGAAGGTGTGCTTGCGGGCCAGCAGGCAGTCCCGCGTGAACGGGTAATGGGTCGTCTCGGGCGTGGTGGACACGATGATGGCGTCGATCTCCCGGCGGCGGAGCAGCTCGCGGTAGTCGGTGGTCGCGGTGCGGGCGCCCGTCTCCTTGGCCACGCGCGCGAGCTTCGCCTCGTCGATCTCGGCCAGGTGCAGGCTCTCCACCAGCGGGTGCGCCGCGCACACCTTGGCCCTGATCTCGCCGATCCACCCCGTCCCGATGATCCCGATCTGGATGCGCTTCATGCGGTCCGGTCCTCCTGGGAGTCGGCGCGCTCCCGGCGCGCCGCGCTGCCGCACTCTACCCGATGTCGGTAGTGCCGGCAATGCCGCGGCCAGCCCGTTGCGTTCGACGCGGCCAGCGACTAATGTTGTCGCCACTTCGGCTAGGAGGGCCACCATGTTGAGATACCGGATGTCCGTGCTCCTGGCGGTCGCGCTGGCGCTGATCGGCGTCCCCGCCGCCGCGTCGGCCCAGGAGTTCCCCACGAAGCCCATCGAGCTGGTGATCCCGTTCGGTCCCGGCGGCTCACACGACCTGACGGCGCGGGCCGTGGCCAGCGTGGCCCACCAGTACCTCGGCCAGCCGCTGCTGGTCGTGCTCAAGCCGGGCGGCGGGGGTGCCGTCGGCTCCCAGCACGTCATCCGGTCGAAGCCGGACGGCTATACGCTGCTGTTTGGCGGCAGCGGTCCCAACACCACCTTCGCCCTCGTGCAAAAGGCGCCCGTCGGCCCCGATCAGTTCACGCCGGTGGCGCGGATCAACTACAGCGCGCCGCTCCTGGCGGTCCGGGCCGACGCGCCCTGGAAGTCGCTCCGCGAGCTCGTCGACCACGCGAAGAAGAATCCGGGCAAGCTCAACTTCGCCAACAGCGGGCCGTGGGGCGCCGCCGACCTGCCCATGCGCATGCTCGCCAAGGCGGCTGGCTTCGAGTACAACAACATCCCGCACGACGGCGGCGGGCCGTCCATGCTGGCCGTCCTCGGCGGCCACGCCGACGCGACGTTCGGCTTCACCGCCCAGCTGGTGCCCCAGATCGCGGCGGGGAAGATGCGGGTCCTCGCCGTCACCGACGTCAAGCGGCATCCCGACCTCCCGAACGTCCCCACGGTGAAAGAGGAGGGGTACGACGTCGTCTTCACCATGTGGCGGTCGGTGCTGGCACCGAAGGGCACCCCGCAGGCGATTCTCGACAAGCTCGAGACCGCCTTCAAGAAGCTCAGCGAGGATCGATCCTTCAAGGCCCTGATCAAGAGCCTCGGCGACGAGGTGCACTTCCAAGGGGGCAAGGACTTCGAGAAGACCTGGGCCGATGAGTGGGAGCAGCATTCCAGGGTAGCCTCCGGCGCCAAGTAGGCCGCTCCTTCTGATGGCCAGACGCGACGCGGTCGCGGCGGCGGCGCTGCTGCTCTTCGCCGTCGTCGCGGCCTTCGAGTCCGCGCGGCTCCTGCCCTTCGGCGTCGTCCGGAACCCCGGGCCCGGCTTCTTCCCCTGGTGGATGAGCCTGGCCCTGGGGTTTCTCGCGCTCGTGCTCCTCGGCCTGTCGCTGCTGGTGCGTGCGGCGCCCCAGCTCGACGAGCAGCGGGGCCGTTTCCTCAAGGTCGCGGGCGTCCTCGCCGTCCTCGCCCTCTATTCTCTCGCCCTGGACGTGATCGGCTACCCGATCGCCACCTTCTTCTTCGTGCTCTTCATGCTCCGGGTGACCGAGCCCCAGCGCTGGCCGCTGGCGCTGGGGATGGCGCTGCTCGCCGCCGGCGGATCGTACGTGGTCTTCGCGGTCTGGCTCGACGTGCCGCTGCCCGCCGGCCTCTTCGCGCGCTGACCGGCATGGACATCCTGGGCAGCCTGGCCCAAGGGTTCGCGGTCGCCGCCACGCCGATCAACCTGCTCTACTGCTTCCTCGGCGCGCTGATCGGCACGGCGATCGGCGTGCTGCCCGGGCTCGGCCCCCCGGCGACGATCGCGCTCCTCCTGCCCGTCACCTACGGCATCGCGCCGACGTCAGCCGTCATCCTGCTGGCGGGCATCTTCTATGGCGCCATGTACGGAGGCTCGACGACGTCGATCCTGCTCAACATTCCGGGTGAGGCGGCGTCGGTCGTCACCTGCCTCGACGGCTACCAGATGGCCCGCCAGGGGCGGGCCGGCGCCGCGCTGGCCGTCTCCGCCATCGGTTCGTTCGTGGCCGGCACCCTCGGCATCATCGGGCTCATGCTGCTGGCGCCGCCGCTCGCCAACTTCGCGCTCAAGTTCGGAGCGACCGAGAACACCGCGCTGCTGGTGCTGGGGCTCATGATGGTCGGCTATCTCGGCGGGGGCTCGATGACCAAGGGCCTTCTGATGGCCGCCCTGGGGCTCCTGCTCGGCACCGTGGGGCTCGACCCGATCGTGGGCAGCCCCCGGTTCACCTACGGGGTCTTCAAGCTCGCGGAGGGCTTCCAGTTCATCCTGGTCGCGATGGGCCTCTTCGGGATCGGCGAGGTGCTCGTGAACGTCGAGCGCTCGATCAAGCCGGAGGTCCTCCAGACGAAGATCAAGGGGTTGCTGGGGAGCCGGGAGGAGTGGCGGCAGGCGACGGCGCCGCTCGCGCGCGGCTCCCTGCTCGGGTTCCTGATCGGGGTGCTGCCCGGCGGGGGCGCCATCATCTCGTCGTTCATTTCCTACGCGCTCGAGAAGAGGCTCTCGCGGCATCCCGAGCGCTTCGGGCGGGGCGCCATCGAGGGTGTGGCCGCGCCGGAGGCGGCCAACAACGCGGCCGCCACCAGCTCGTTCATCCCGCTCCTGACCCTCGGCATCCCCGGTAACGCGTCGATCGCCCTCATCTTCGCCGCGCTCCTGATCCACGGCATCCGGCCGGGGCCGCTGCTCATCCAGGAGCGGCCGGAGATCTTCTGGGGCCTGATCGCCTCGATGTACCTCGGCAACGCGATGCTGCTGGTCCTCAACCTGCCGCTGATCCGGCTCTGGGTGAAGCTGCTCCAGGTCCCGTACCCGCTGCTGGCGCCGTTCATCGTCGTCTTCGTGCTGGTGGGCGCCTACAGCGTCAACAACAGCGCGACCGACGTCGGCTTCACCGTGATCTTCGGGCTCCTCGGGTACCTGATGCGAAAGTTCGAGTTCGAGCCGGCGCCGCTGGTGCTGGCCATGATCCTGGGGCCGCAGCTGGAGGCCTCGCTCCGCCGGTCGCTGATCTATTCGCGCGGCGATCTGCTGGTGTTCTTCGAACGCCCCATCTCGGCGACGCTGCTCGCGCTGGCACTCCTGATGGTGCTTTCGCCCTTGATCCGCCGGCTGCTCCAGCGCAAGTTCTGGGAGATCGTGGGGCCGGTGCCGGAGAAATGATCGCCGTTCGAGCGCCGGCTTGGCCGGCGTCATCGATGCCTGGGGGAGGTTTCGGAGGGAGCCGTCGAGGCCCCCTCCGACGAAGATCGTGGGGCCGGTTGAGAGGCCCGAATGACCGCACGTGTGGTACAAGCGGATTCGAGCGCCGGCTTGGCCGGCGCAATCGGAGCCCGCAGGGAGGTATCGGAGGGGGCGTCGCGCCCCCTCCGATGAGGTTGATCGGCGCGATCCTTGGGGGGAGGGTTCGGAAGGGGGGCAAAGCCCCCCTCCGAGTGAAGACATGGCGAACTTCGGCACCGTCGGCGTCGACTGGCAACAGCGCATCAACTGGGATCGGCTGAGGAAGTACCGGCTGGAGCGCGCCCGGGAGCGGATGAAGGCCCACGGGCTGGGGGCGCTGCTCCTCATGTACGACGAGAACGTCCGCTACGTCACCAGCACGCTCACCCCGGGCTGGAACCGGCTCAAGCCGGGCCTGCGCTACGCGCTCCTGTGCGGGGACGGCGCCCCGGTCCTCTTCGAGCAAGGGGACATCGGCTTCCAGATCCAGCGCCACGCCCCCTGGATCCCCGAGGAGAACGTCC
>DASYUQ010000122.1 GCA_036001065.1 Candidatus Methylomirabilota bacterium | reverse complement strand
CGCCGAGGTCTGCGCCGGAATGCGACCGGATGAAGAGGACTCGACGATGGCCCTCCTCGATGGCCTGGTCGTCGTCCCCGTCACGCGGGCGATCGCCGAGGTGGCCGGCCGCTTCAAGCGCACGAGCCGGGCTCGCCGTTTGGAACTGGCCGACTGCCTGATCGCGGCCACCGCCCTCGTGGAGAGCGCCGCGCTGGCCACAGGGAACGTGAAGGATTATCCGATGCGCGAGATCACCGTCCTGCCGGCACGTGCTACGATGCGTGGACCATGGCGCTGATCGTTCAGAAGTACGGGGGCTCGTCCGTCGCGGACGCCGAGAAGATCAAGAACGTGGCGCGCCGGGTCGCCCAGCACGCCTCCGGCCATCAGCTCGTGGTCGTCGTCTCCGCCATGGGTAAGACCACCGACGGCCTGCTGACCCTCGTCCATCAGGTCAACCCGTCGCCCGATCCTCGCGAGATGGACATGCTGCTGGCCACCGGCGAGCAGGTGACGATCGCGCTGCTGGCCGTGGCGTTGCACGCCCTCGGCCTCAAGGCGCGTTCCTTCACCGGTCCCCAGGTCGGCATGCGCACGGACACCGCCCACACGAAGGCGCGGATCACGCGGATCAACGCCGAGCGGGTGCGGCAGGCGCTCGATGCGGGCGAGATCGCCGTGGTCGCGGGCTTCCAGGGCCTCAGCGAGAAGGATGAGATCACGACGCTCGGGCGCGGCGGCTCGGACCTCACCGCCGTCGCGCTGGCCGCCGCCCTCAAGGCGGACGTCTGCGAGATCTACACGGACGTCGAGGGCGTGTTCACCGCCGACCCCAATATCGTGCCCGACGCCCGCAAGCTTCCCCGCATCACCTACGACGAGATGCTCGAGATGGCGAGCCTGGGGGCCAAGGTCCTCCAGAGCCGCTCCGTCGAGTTCGCCAAGAAGTACGGCGTGCCGGTCCACGTCCGCTCCACCTTCAAGCCCGATCCCGGCACGCTGGTGACGAAAGAGGAGCACGACATGGAAGAGGCGCTGGTGACCGGCATCACCCACGACAGGAGCCAGGCCAAGATCTCGATCCTCCGCGTGCCCGACCGGCCCGGCATCGCCGCCCAGGTCTTCGGCGCCATCGCCGAGAAGACCATCGTGGTGGACATGATCGTCCAGAACATCAGCCGGGACGGCTACACCGACATGTCGTTCACGCTGCCCCGCGGCGACCACACGCGCGCGGTGGCGGTCCTGGAGGACGTGGGCCGCACGGTCCGGGCCCAGGGCATCGTGCACGACGAGCGCGTCGCCAAGGTCTCCATCGTCGGCGTCGGCATGCGCAGCCACTCCGGGGTGGCGGCCCGGATGTTCGCGACGCTGGCCCGGGAGGGGATCAACATCCAGATGATCTCCACCTCCGAGATCGCCGTGTCCTGCGTCATCGAGGACAAGTACGCCGAGCTCGCCGTCCGCGCGCTCCACGAGGCCTTCGAGCTGGGGCGCGAGCGGGAGGCCGCGGTATGAAAGGCAAGGCGGCGGTCTTCTTCGGCCCCGGCAAGCCCTTCGAGCTCCGCGAGCTGCCGCTACCCGAGGTCGAGCCCGACGCGGTCCTCATCCGCGTCTCGCTGGCCAACGTCTGCGGCTCCGACCTGCACTTCTGGCGCGGCGACGCCCCCCTGCGCCTGCCCGAGGACGGCTGGATTTACGGCCACGAGATGACGGGGCGCGTGGCGAGGCTGGGGGCGCGCGTGAAGACGGACTCCCTCGGCCGGCCGCTGAGCGAAGGCGACCGCGTCGCCTACCCCTACTTCTATCCGTGCGGGCGCTGCCCGGCGTGCCTCGGCAAGGAGCCGGCCGCCTGCCCCGCGAAAGTCGACCGCCCGCTCGGGCCCTCGCAGTTCCCCCATTTCCACGGCGCCTTCGCCGAGTACTACTACCTCAAGCCCGGCGGCGCGATCTTCAAGGTGCCCGACGCGCTGCCCGACGAGCTGGTGGCCCCCGTGAACTGCGCGCTCTCGCAAGTCATCTTCGGCTTGCACAAGGCCGGATTCCGGTTCGGCGACAGCCTGGTGATCCAGGGCGCGGGCGGGCTCGGCCTCCAGGCCGCGGCGGTGGCCAAGGACATGGGCGCCCAGACCGTCATCGTGGTGGACCAGATTGCCGGGCGCCTGGAGCTCGCGCAGGCCTTCGGCGCCGACCACACGATCGATATCAAGACGGTGCCCGATCGCAAGGACCGCGTGAACCTGGTCCGCCAGTGGACGGGCGGGGTGGGCGCGGATGTCGCCTGCGACTTCGTGGGCTTCCCTCAAGTCATCCCCGAGGGCATCGAGATGCTCCGTCCCGGCGGCGCCTATCTCGAGATCGGCACGATCAGCCGCGGCGTGAAGGTCGAGCTGGAGCCGGCCCAGCTCGTGTGGGGCTCGAAGAGGATCGTCGGCGTCATCATGTACGACCCGTGGGTGATCCCGCGCGCCCTGGACTTCCTCGTGCGCAACCGCGCCCGCTGGCCCTTCGACCGCCTGCTCTCCCACAAGTACCCCCTGGAGAACATCAACGAGGCGTTCGCGCAGTCGGAGTGGCACGCCAAGGACACGACGAACATCACGCGGGCCGCCCTGGTGCCTTAGGGCGGGGCCGGCCTCAGGCGTGCCGAGCCAGCATCGGCTGATAGTCCGCGAAACCCCGGTCGAGCTCCTCTCGGACGGGACCGGGCCCGCCCTCCTCTTCCTGCACGGCGCCGGTGGGGCCGGACGCTGGCTGCCCTTCCACGCCGAGCTGGCCCGGCGGTTCACCGTCTACCTCCCCAAGCATCCCGGTCACGGCGGCGCGCCGGCTGCGGAGTGGATCGAGCACATCTCCGACCTGGCCTTCCACTACCTCGATCTTCTCGACGAGCTGAAGCTCGACCGGGTCCATCTGGTGGGCTCGTCGCTGGGGGGCTGGATCGCCGCCGAGATGGCGACGATGGCCTCGCACCGTCTGAAATCGCTGGCGCTGATCGCGCCGGTCGGGATCAAGGTCGACGGCTGGATCTACCCGTTCCTCTTCGCCATGGAGCTGCCCCAGCTCGTCGCCACCGTCTTCCACGATCAAGCCAAGGCGCTGGCGCTGGCCCCGGGCGACCTGACCAACATCGACACGCTGGCGGAGCTCTACCGCGAGCGGGCGGCGCTGGCGCGGGTGAGCTGGAACCCGTACCTCTACAACCCGCTCCTGCGGCGCCGCCTGGGGCGCATCACCGCGCCCACGCTGCTCTGCTGGGGCGAGCGCGACCGGGTCGCCCCGCTCCTCTGCGCGGAGGCGTGGGCGAAGGAGATTCCCGGCGCGCAGCTCCGGACCTTCGCCGCCTCCGGCCACCTGCCGCATCTCGAGGAGCCGGAGGCGGTGGCGGCGGCCGTGGCGGACTTCTGCGGCCCGCGGGAGGTCGCGCGGTGAAGTTCTATTACTTCCATCTGATGCCCTATCCGATGGAGCACGACGAGCCGTCCTCGTGGGTCACGCTCTCCAACCGCCGCTACGACCCGGAGATCGGCCACGCGCTCTACAACCAGTACCTCGACCAGTTCGAGCACGCCGAGCGCCTGGGCTGGGACGGCCTCTGCGTGAACGAGCACCACCAGAACTGCTACGGCACCATGCCGAGCCCCAACCTCATGGCGGCGATGCTGGCGCGCCGGACGACGCGCGCGAAGATCGCCATCCTCGGCAACGGGCTGCCCCTCCGCGAGAACCCGCTGCGCATCGCCGAGGAGATCGCCATGCTCGACGTCGTCTCGGGCGGGCGCATCATCTCCGGCTTCGTGCGCGGGATCGGCCCCGAGTACTTCTCCACGGTGGTCAACCCCACCCACTCCCGCGAGCGCTTCTACGAGGCGGCCGAGCTGATCGTCCGCGCCTGGACCGAGCCGGGGCCCTTCGCCTTCGACGGTCGCTTCTACCGCTATCCCTTCGTGAACCCGTGGCCCCGCCCGCTGCAGAAGCCGCACCCGCCGATCTGGTGCCCGTCCCAGGGCAGCTCGGAGACCGTGGAGTGGGCGGCGCGGCGCCGCTTCCCGTACCTGATGGTCTTTACGCCGATCAAGCGGATCGCCCAGATCTACGGCGAGTACCGGGAGGCGTGCGAGCGCTACGGCTACCAGGCCAGCCGTTACCAGTTGACGGTCAACCTGCCGATCGTCGTCGCCGAGAACGACGAGAAGGCGCGGACCATCGCCCGCCAGACCGCGCTGTGGGTCTATCACACGGGGCTACGGATGCCACTCACGTTCTGGGTGCCGCCGGGGTACCTCACCGAGAGCGCGTTCCGCCGATCGCTGGCCGTGCCCCGGAAGCTTCCCACCGAGCTCAGCTTCGAGGACCTGGAGGAAGGCGGCTACATCATCTGCGGCAGCCCCGCGACCGTGCGCGACAAGTTGCGCGTCTTCTCCGACGAGCTCCGCGCGGGCATCGTCTGCTCCGGCCTGCCGGCCGGCAGCCACGAGGCCACGCTCGACATGATGGAGATGTTCGCCCGGGAGGTCATGCCGCACTTCCGCGAGGACGCCGCCGTCGACGAGACCGCCGGGATCGGCCGGTGACGTTCTGGTGAGCAAGATACTTGCCATCGACGTGCGTCGACGATCGGAGACGCCCGCTGTCTTCTTTTTTGCACTCTAGCCGAGTGCTCGGGCGCGTGACATCGTCGGCGCATGGCCCTCCACACGCGCCGTCAGCTGGTCCTGTTGCTCTCGCTCCTGGGCGCGGCGACCATCGGCCTCGCGGTACGCGAGTGGCGTGCCGCGTATCCCGAGCTTGCCGAGCGCCTCGAGCAGTTCGATCGCGAGCCGGAGGGCCGGGAGGGGGCCCGGGAGACCTCTCCCCCTCCCGGCCGTGCGGCGTCCGGTCGACTGCACGCGACGACTGACAAGGTCGGGCGCTCCGCGGCCGAGCATCGGGTGGAGCCCGCGGAGCCCGTCGATCTCAACCGCGCGACGACAGAGGACCTCGCGCGCCTGCCCGGGGTGGGGCCGGTGCTCGCGACACGCATCGTCACCACGCGGGAGGCCGACGGCCGCTTCGGCTCCGTCGAGGAGCTGAAGAAGGTGAAAGGCCTCGGGCGGTCCAGGCTCGAGCGTCTGCGCGCGCTCGTCACCGTAACGGAGTGAGATGAGCTGGAGCCGGGTCCCACTGGCCCCGCTGGCGCTCGCTCTCGTCGGCGGGATCGCGCTGGCTCCGTGGATCCCGTCGCACCTCGCGTGGTGGGTCCTCCTCGCGGCCCTGGCCTGGGGCGCGAGCCTGGTGATTCTCGAGCGGCTCGGCTCCGCGACGGCCTTCCTGCTTCTGGGCGTGGCCGCCGTCGGCGCCCTCAGAGCAATCCCACTTCCACCGCCGCCCGACCACGTCGCCCGGATGCCGCTGCCGACGGTGGCGCGCGTCGAGGGGCGCCTGGTGGCCGAGCCCGTCAGGTTTGCCCCCGACCGGGTGCGCCTCCTGCTCGAAGTCGAAGGCGTCGACGGCGAGCCACGCACTGGCCGGCTTCAAGTGACCGTCTACGGCGGCGACCTGCCGCCGGTGGCCGAGGGGCAGCGCATCGCAGCCACCATGCGCCTGCACCCCGCCACCGGCTTTCGAAACCCCGATGGATTCGACTACGCCGCCTCTCTCCAGCGCGAGGGAATCTTCGTCGTCGCCAGCGCCCGCGCCGAGCGTGTCGCCGCCCTCGAAGACCCGAGACCGCCCTGGCCCGTCCGGGCCAAGCGCGCCGCTCGCGAGGTCATGGCGCGGACGCTGCCGCCGGCGTCGGCAGCGCTGCTCGGCGGCCTGCTGCTCGGAGACCGCGTCGACCTGCCGAGGGAGATCGACGAGGCCTTCCGGCGCGCCGGCGTCTATCACGTGCTCGCGGTCTCCGGCTTCAACGTGGCGCTCGTCGCCGGCGCCGTCTGGGCGCTCCTCACGCTGGCGCGCGTCGGGCGCCGTCCGGCGGCGCTGGGGGCGATGGTCGCCGTGATCGGCTTCGCGCTCGTCGTCGGCCCCGAGCCCTCGGTGCTCCGCGCGGTGATCATGGGCGTGCTGGTGCTGGGCGCGCTTCTGCTCGATCGGGAGGCGTCAGTGATGAACGGCCTCGCCCTCGCCGCGCTCGTGCTCCTGGCCGTGCGACCCGGCGATCTGCTCGATCCGGGGTTCCAGCTCTCGTTCGCGGCCACGGCCGGTATCGTGCTGGCGCCGCTGCCGCGGGGCCTGATCCCGGGCGCGCTCGGCGTCAGCGTGGCGGCGCAGCTCGCCGTGCTCCCCATCGCCCTGGTCCACTTCAACCAGCTCTCGCTGATCGGTCCCCTCGCGAACCTGGGCGTGGTGCCGCTCGCGGGTGTGGCGACCGTGGTCGGGCTGCTCGCGGTGGCGCTGGCGCTCGTCACCGAGGTCGGGAGCACGATCCTCTTCGACGCGACCTGGCCCATCCTCCTGGCGCTGCGGGTTGTCGTCGCCCTGGCGGCTTCGGTACCGGCAGGGCTCCTGCACCTGCCGGCGCCCCACTGGGCGGCGATCGTCGCCTATACGCTCGGGCTCGGGCTGGCGCTCCTCTGGTGGCGCCTGCGCGAGGCGCCGTCGCGCTCGCGCCTGGCCGGCCAGGGCGCCTGCGTGCTCCTGGCCGCGGCGATTATCATCGCCGCCTGGCCCCTGATTCGCCCCGCCGATGGGCGGCTTCGCCTCACGGTCCTCGACGTCGGTCAGGGGGACGCCATCGTCCTCGAGACACCCCACGGGCAGGCCGCCCTCATCGACGCGGGCCCGGGCGGGCCGATGCGTCTCGACGCCGGCGAGCGCGTGGTGGCGCCGTTTCTCTGGAACCATGGCGTTCTGCGTCTGGCGGCGGCGATGACGACGCACGACGACCGGGATCACGCGGGCGGCATGGCCGCCGTGCGCCGGTACTTCGCCGTGCGCGAAGAGCTGGGCCCGCAGGCGATGCGCTGGATCGGCGGCGTTCGCGTTCTCGCGCTCGATCCGGGACGGCCGGGGGGAGGCTCCGTGGCTCAGGAACCCCACTCCGCTCGGAGCCTGCCCCCGCCCGCCCCGGCCCCCAGACGGAACGACGATGCCGTGGTGCTGCGCATCGACTACGGGCTGGCGTCGTTTCTGCTCGCTTCCGACATTACGGCGCCGGCCGAGCGCGACCTTCTCGCCTCGGGCGCGCCGCTGCGCGCGACCGTGCTCAAGGTCGCGCACCACGGATCCCGCAGCTCCAGCACTCCCGGGTTTCTCGAGCGGGCCCGCCCGTCGTTCGCCGTGATCTCGGTGGGTCCGCGCAACTCCTACGGCCATCCGGCGCCGGAGGTCCTCGCGCGCCTGGCCGCCGTCGGCACGCGTGTCTACCGCACCGACCGCGACGGCGCGGTGAGCTTCGAGACCGACGGCAGCGCGCTCACCGTGACTCGCTGGGCGACGGGTGCCGTGCAGCGCTACTGCCTTGACCCCGACGTGATTTGCTGATGTAGTGAGGCCCGTGACGCGAGTCAACGAGCACTATCTCCAGCTCAAGTCGAGCTACCTCTTTTACGAGATCGCGCGCCGCCTGAAGGCCTTCCAAGCGGCGCATCCGAGCGCCAAGATCATCCGCCTGGGCATCGGCGACGTGACGCAGCCGCTGGCGCCGGCCATCATCCACGCGCTCCACGAGGCGGTGGACGAGATGGCCCGCCCGGAGACCTTCCGCGGCTACGGCCCGGAGCCCGGCTACGAGTTCCTGACCGGGCAGATCGCCGCGCGCGACTATGACACGCGCGGCGTGCGCCTGAGCCCCGACGAGATCTTCGTCAGCGACGGGGGCAAGAGCGACAGCGCGAACATCCAGGAGATCTTCGCCCCCGACTGCGTCGTCGCCGTCACCGACCCGGTCTATCCCGTCTACGTGGACAGCAACGTCATGGCCGGTCGGGGAGGCGCGCCGGATGCGAGCGGACGCTACGGGGGCCTGGTCTACCTGCCCTGCACGGCGGAGAACGACTTCCAGCCCGCGCTACCCGACCGCCCGGTGGATCTCATCTACCTCTGCTATCCGAACAACCCGACCGGCGCAGTGATGACGAAAGCGGCGCTCAAGAGGTGGGTGGACTACGCGCGGGGCCAGGGCGCGGTGCTCCTGTACGACGCCGCCTACGAGGCGTACATCCGCGAGCCGGACATCCCCCACTCGATCTTCGAGGTCGAGGGCGCGCGCGAGGTCGCCGTGGAGTTCCGCAGCTTCTCCAAGACGGCCGGCTTCACCGGCACCCGCTGCGCGTTCACGGTGGTGCCCAAGGAACTCTCCGGCGTGGCAGCCTCCGGGGAGCGCGTGAGCCTACACGCCCTGTGGCTCCGCCGCCAATCGACCAAGTTCAACGGCGTGCCCTACATCGTGCAGAAGGCGGCCGCGGCGGTGTACACGGAGGAGGGCGCGCGGCAGGTGCGCGGGCAGGTCGATTACTACCTGGACAACGCACGGATCATCCGCGAGGGGCTGGAGGCGATCGGGCTCAGAGTCTACGGCGGCAACAACGCCCCCTACCTCTGGGTCAGGACCCCCGGGCGCCTCGACTCATGGGCCTTCTTCGACAAGCTGCTGCAGGAGGCGCACGTGGTGGGCACGCCCGGCGCCGGCTTCGGCCCGAGCGGGGAGGGCTACCTGCGCCTGACCGCGTTCGGCCGGCGCGATGAGACCGAGGAAGCGGTCGAGCGGATCAAGACGCGCCTGGCGTTGTAGCGCGCGGTCGGGCCGGGGTGGGGTCTCCGACCACGAGCCTGGGCGCGCCGCCACCCGATAGTGACATTCCCAGACAGCGCGTGCAGGCGAATCACCGTCGGCGGGAACGGGTCGGAGCACCCACCCCGGCCCGACCGCGCGCTACACGCCACGCGAGCATCCGTTGGTGGGAACGGGTCGGAGCACCCACCCCGCCTACCAGCCGCCTTCAGGCCACGCGAGCCTC
>DASYUQ010000121.1 GCA_036001065.1 Candidatus Methylomirabilota bacterium | reverse complement strand
GACCATGTTCAGTTTCGCCATCGGCTCGTGCTCCGCTGGCCGCGCATCGGCGGCGAGGGAGGCGGCTCGCCCTCGGCCGGAGCGTCGTCGCTTCGCAGCCGCTCCCGCATCTCCTCCCGCTGGGCCACCAGATGGGGCGGCGGCTCGGCGTACACGTGGTCGAACATCCGGAGGGGATCGGCGGCCGCCGCCGCCTCGAACCGCGTGACGGCGGCGGCGATCTCGGCGTCGACCTCCTGCTCGAGGCCCTCCTGGAGCAGATTCTTCTTCTGCAGATAGGCGGCGAAGCGCGCGAGGGGGTCCTTCCGCTCCCACTCCTGGACCTCTTCCTCGGAGCGGTACTTGGTCGGATCGTCGGCGGTCGTGTGGACGCCGAGGCGGTAGGTGACGCACTCGATCAGCGTCGGCCCGTCGCCGGCCCGGGCCCGCTCGACCGCGTCGCGGCTCGCCGCGTAGACGGCCAGCACGTCGTTGCCGTCCACCTGCATTCCGGGCAGGCCGTAGGCGAGGGCCTTCTGGGCCAGCGTGCGCGAGTGGGTCTGCTTCTTGATGGGCACCGAGATCGCCCACTGGTTGTTCTGGCAGACGAAGACGATCGGCACGTGCCAGACGCCGGCGAAGTTCAGCGCCTCGTGAAAATCGCCCTCGGAGGTGGCGCCATCACCGAAGAAGGCCATGACGACCACGTCGTCGCCGCGGTACTGGGCGGCGTAGGCGAGCCCCACCGCGTGGGGGAGCTGGGTGGCGACGGGGATCGTGATCGGCAGGTCGCGCTGATCCAGCGCCGGCTGGCCGCCTTCGAGGCGGCCGGCGAAGAAGAGCAGGAGCTTCTCGATCGGCCAGCCACGCCAGAGCATGGCGGCGGTTTCCCTGAAGGAGGGCACCATCCAGTCGGTGCGGCGCAGGGAGAAAACGCTGCCCATCTGGGAAGCTTCTTGCCCTTTGATGGGCGCAAACGTACCCACGCGCCCCTGGCGCTGCAGCCGGACCATGCGCTCGTCCAGGCGGCGGCCCAGCAGCATCGCGCGGTAGAGCGCCTGGAGCTGAGCGGGTGGGACGTCGGGCTCGAGCGCGGTGTCGAGGTTGCCGTCGCTGTCGAGGACCGACAGATACTCGACCGAGAACCGGGGCTCGAGGACCTTTCTGGGCATGGCCGCGCCGGCGTGGTTCCATTGTACCCGGAATAAGCGAAAGGCCGGGACGTTCCCGGCCTCCGCCCCATTCGGGTCGGTCAGGAGCTCAGTTCGACTGCTGACGCTTCGGCGCCTCCGGCTTGGACGGCGGGGCGGCCGGCGACGGGCTGGTAGTCGGCGAGGCGCTGGGCGCGCTCGGCTCCGCGGCGCCGGTCTTGGTGTCCATGCCCAGCCGGGACATCGTGGCCACGTCCAGCTGTCCCGTGACCTTCATCCCTTCCTTCTGCTGGAAGTTGGTGACCGCCGCCCGGGTCTTGGGGCCCATGACCCCGTCGATGGGGCCGGGATCGAAGCCCTTGTCGCGGAGGGCCTCCTGGGCCGACCTGACGCGCTCGGACCGGGGCCCGGCCGCTTCCTTGTTACCCTTCACCTTCTCCTTGATCTTGTCCTTGACCTCGACCGCCTTGTCCTTGACCTTCTCGCCCGCGGACTTCAGCTTGTCCTTGACGTCCCGGGCCTTGTCCTTGGTCTCTTCCTTGACTTCGCTGGCCTTGTCCTTGACCTCGGCCGCCGTGGCCGGAATGGCGGCTCCGACCCAGGCCAGGCCGAGCGCTACCGCCAATGCAATCGTTGCAATCGTCTTCATGGCGAGTCCTCCCGGACGTGGATGTAGCAAATGCGACGCCAGCAAGGGGCTGGCCGCACGCGGTTGCACAGGCGGTCGTCGCCATCGTCTCCAGGCACGCCCGCGTCCCGGTGGAGAAGATGGTGGACCTGGCGTTCTTGCCGTAGGGCTCGTCAGGCCTTCGCGCCGGCGCGGTCGTAATACGTGAGGTTGTAGTAGCGCGTCGGGTCGGTCAGCTCCTTCCGCGGCCGTCCGTACTCGCTCCGGAGCCTCAGGACCGTCCTGATCCCTTCAACGTCGAGCTTCGCCTGAGGCTGGAAGCCCTGCACGGGCGACAGCAGCACGTCGTAGGCGCGCTGGGCGATCTCGGCCGGCATGTCCGGCGCATTCCGCCGGAGGATCCCCACCGCTTCCGCGCGGTGGGCGGGGTCGAAGAGCCAGGCCAGGCTCGCCCGATAGGCCCGGATGAAGGCGACCAGCTCCGCGGCGTGGTCGCGGGCCCACGAGCGCCGGGTGGCGCCGAGATGGCCCTGGTAGGGGCCGATGACGTCGACGGCATTACCGAGCCTCCGCAAGCCGATCGATTCGGCCAGGAGCTCGAAGGGCGTGAGCAGGAGCGTCCCCGCGTGGCGCTTGTCCTTGAGGGCGTTCCACCGCTCGCGGACGCCGCCGGCTCGCACGAGCGAGTACTCCCCCTCCTCGAGGCCGCCCAGCTCCAGCATCTTTCGGAGCACGAAGGCGAAGCCCGTGGTCATGGCGTCGACCGAGAGCACCTGGCCGCGAAGATCGGCGTAGGTCCGAATCTCCGGCTGCACGATCAGTCGGAGAAACCCGTGATCGCCGCCCATGAAGGCGAACAGATCGGGCGCGGCGCCGACCGGCACCTCGCCCTGGCCCTCCTGATAGGCGATGACGTTGTCGATGGCGGTGATGGCGATGTCGACGTCGCCGGCGATCAGGCTGGTGAGCTGGACGACCGAGTTCGGCGTCGGCGTGAGCGTGATCTCCAGACCGTGGCGGGCGAAGAAGCCCAGCGCCTGTCCCGTCCAGAGCGGCCAGTTGAAGCCCCCGGGGAAGACGATCACCTTCAGGGGCGAGACTTGTATCATGCCGGACGTATGCGCGGGCGGCGCATCCTGACCACGGTCCTCACGCTCGGCGTCTCCTTGCTCGTCTGGGAAGCGGCCGTTCGCCTCTTCGGGATCTCCGAGTTCCTCGTCCGGCCGCTTCCAGTTCAGCGCCGGCCGCTATAAGTTCACCGCCCGCGCCGCCGACGGCATCCGCGTCTACCTCGACGGAGTCCGGATCATCGACGCCTGGCGTGACCAGGAGGCGACAACGCACACGGCCGTAGCGGACGGAAGTCCGGCCGCAGCGCACCGCTCGACGAGTATCTCCCAGCTCCTCGACCCGCTGCGGGAATCTCCGCGTGGCCGCCACCAAAAACCAGACCCCGACCAGCGACCTTCTCGCAGCCATCTGCGCGATGTCAATTCAGCGGGCAAAGGGCGAAGTCAGGCGCGACGTTGCCGCGCCGCCTGTGCGCTTTCGAGCGAGCGCGCCGGGGAGGATCCGGGCCGGGAGCCTTTGTTCGCGGCCGGCATAGGAGGTACCATACTCTGCCCATGGGCCCCATCGACGTCCACGCGCACTACATTCCGCCCGGCTTCCTGGAGGCGGTCCAACGTGAGCCCGCCCGGTACGGCGTCGGCCTCGAGCGGGCCAGCGACGGCCGGCTGCGCTTTTTCTTCCCCGATCAGGGCCTCCGGTGGTTCCCCTACGACACGATCACCCATCTGCCGACGGCGCTCCGCTATCTCGTCGACCTCGTCGGCGTCGAGCGGATCGTGCTCGGCAGCGACGCCCCCTTCGACATCCGCGACCCGGCGCCGGTCGAGAGCGTTCGCAAGGCCGGGTTGGGCGAGGCGAGCGCGCGCGCGATCCTCGACACGAATCCAGCGCGCCTCTTCGCTCTCGCCCCGCGTCAGTGAAGCCGGCGCCCTTCACCTACGTCCGACCGAAGAGTCTCCCCGAGGCGCTCGGCTGCCTCGACGACGATGGCGACGCCAAGCTCCTCGCTGGCGGGCAGAGCCTGGTGCCGCTTCTGAACATGAGGCTGGTGCGGCCGACGACGCTCGTGGACATCAACGGCCTGCCCGGCCTCGACGCGATCAGGCCAGGGCCCGAGGGCGGGCTCGTGATCGGGGCTCTCGTCCGTCACACAGATCTGTTAGCCTCGCCGCTCGTCCGCGAGCGCGCACCGCTGCTGGCCGCGGCCGCCGCCCACGTCGGCCACCGCGCCATCCGCAATCGCGGCACCGTCGGCGGCAGCATCGCCCACGCGGATCCCGCCGCCGAGCTTCCCGCCGCCGCCGTCGCGCTCGACGCCACCCTGACGGTCGTGGGGCCGGCGGGACGACGCACGATCCCGGCGCGGGATTTCTTCGTGGGGCCCCTCGTCACCGCGCTCGAGCCGCGCGAGATCCTCACCGAGGTCGAGATTCCCGGGTCGGTGGAGCGCGGCTGGGGCTTTGCGGAGATGGCGCGCCGGGCGGGAGACTTCGCCATCGCGGGCGTGGCGGGCGTCGTCACGCCGGCGGCGCCGGGGCGCGGCAGGTCTTCGACCGCGCGGCTCGTCGCCTTCGGCGCCGGCGACACACCGCTTCGCCTGCCTGGCGCGGCGGCGCTGCTGGCCGGCCAGCCGATCGATCGCGCGCTCGCGCGCGCGGCCGGCGAGGCGGCCGCCCGCGAGTGCGCGCCGCGCGACGACGTGCACGCCACGGCCGACTACCGCCGTCACCTCGTAGGCGTGCTCACCGAACAGGTCGTGCTCGACTGCGCCGCGCGCCTGGGATCGTGAGCGTCACCCTCCGCCTCACCGTCAACGGCCGTCCCCTCGAGCGCACGGTCTCCGCGCGCCGCTCGCTCGCCGAGTTCCTCCGCGAGGACCTGGGTCTCACCGGCACCCACCTCGGCTGCGAGCACGGCGTCTGCGGCGCCTGCACCGTGCTGGTCGACGGACGGAGCGCCCGCTCCTGCCTGCTGCTGGCTGCCCAGGTCGACGGCGCCACCGTCACGACCATCGAAGGCCTCACACCCGGCGACGGGCTCTCCCCACTGCAAGCGGCCTTTCGCGACTGCGCGGCCCTGCAATGCGGCTTCTGCACGCCGGGGATGATCGTGACCGCCCACGAGCTGCTGGCCGAGGACCGGGCTCCCACGCGCGACGTCATCCGCGAAGCACTCTCCGGTAATCTCTGCATGTGCACGGGCTACGTCAACATCGTGCGCGCCGTCGAGCGGGCGGCCGCCGTGTTGCGCGGGGAGCGCGCGTGAGTCCCTGGGTCGGCAGCGCCGTCCCCCGCAAAGAGGACGCGCGTCTGGTGACGGGACGGGGCGGGTATATGGACGACCTGTCGCGTCCGGGGCTCGTCCACGCCGCGATGCTGAGGAGCCCGCACGCGCACGCCCGGGTCGTGAGCGTGGACACGCGCGCGGCGGAGGCGATGCCCGGTGTGCTGGCCGTGCTCACCGGCGCCGAGGCGGCGCGGATGTCAGGACCGATTCGCCCCCTCATCCCCACGCCGGTGCCGCTCCGCGACTACTGCCTGGCCGTCGACCGCGTCCGCTTCGCCGGGGAGCCGGTGGCGGCCGTCGCGGCCGTGGATCGGGCGACGGCCGAGGATGCGATCGAGCGCATCGTCGTCCAGTACGAGCCGCTCCCGGCCATCGTCGATCCCGAGAAAGCGCTCGCGCCGGGCGCGCCCCTGCTCTATCCCGAGCTCGGCACGAACGTGCTGTGGCACGACGTCTTCACCTACGGCGACGTGGACGGCGCCTTCGCCCGCGCCGACGGCGTCCTGCGCGAGCGCTTCGAGATCCAGCGGTACGCCTCGACTCCCCTCGAAACCTTCGGCGCCATCGCCGAGCACGACTCGGGAACGGGCGCCTACACGTTCTGGACGAACGATCAGCGCCCCGGCCTGACGCTGGCGATCCTGGCCGAGTCGCTCGGGGTCCCGCAGTCGCGGCTGCGGCTGGTGGTGCCCGACGTCGGCGGCGCCTTCGGCAACAAGCGCCGCCCCGCGTACCTCCTGGTCTGCGCCTTGCTCGCGCGGAAGAGCGGACGCCCGGTGAAGTGGATCGAAGACCGGCTCGAGAACCTCGCTGCGCTCATGCACGCCGCCAACGGCGTGATGGACGTGGAGCTGGCCTACAGCGCCGACGGCACCGTGCTGGCGCTCCGCGTCCGCGACGTGACCGACGAGGGCAAGAACCTCGTCTCGCCGGCGCAGCACAACCTCATCAAGCTCGGCAACATCGCCAACGGCTACCGCATCGGCGCCCTCCGGTACGAGCCGTATTCGGTGCTCACGAACAAGTGCCCGAGCGGCGCCAACCGCGGCATCGGCAAGCCCTTCATGTGCTTCGCCATCGAGCGCGCGATGACGCTGCTGGCGCGGCGCCTCGGCCTCGATCCCGCCGAGGTGCGCCTGCGGAACTACGTGCGGGCCGAGCAGATGCCGTACACCACGCCGCCCGGCGCCCGCTACGACAGCGGGGACTATCCGGCCACGCTGCAAACGGCGCTGGCGCGCTTCGACTACGAGCACTGGCGGGCCGAGCAGCGGCGCGCGCGCGCCGACGGCCGCCTGCTGGGCATCGGCATCGCGACGTCGGTGGAGCCGGCGGGGACGAACCTGGCCTCCTACGAGCTGATCACGGGGCGCCGAGCCGCGTCGGGCTCGGCGGAGGCGGCGATGGTCCGCATGGAACCCGACGGCACGGTGCGCGCGGCGATCGGCGACCCGGCCAGCGGCCAGGGTTACGAGACGGTCATCGCCCAGATCGTCGCCGACGAGTTGGGCCTCACGCCCGAGCAGGTCCACGTGGAGCGCGGCTTCGACTCGGCCACGACACCGTGGCTCTACCTCTCGGGGAATTACTCCAACAAGTTCTCGGTCACCGACGTGGGCGCCGTGCTCGGCGCCGCTCGAAAGGTCCGCGACAAGCTGGTGAGGATCGCGGCCCATCGGCTGGAAGCGGCGCCCGCGGACGTGGAGCTGTCCGGCGGCGAAGCGCGCGTGCGCGGCGTCCCCGCCCGCGCGCTGTCGCTTCGCGAGCTCGCCCGCACCGCTTACGCCGACGTGCTCGGGCTGCCGCCGGGCCTCCCGCCCGGGCTGGAGGCGCGCCACGCCCATCAGAACCCGCTGGCCGAGCCGGTGGACGCGGCGCGCCGCGTCCGCTCGCAGCTGGTGTTCTCCAATGCCGCTCACGTCTGCTTAGTGGAAGTGAACCCACGAACCGGTGCTGTGACGATTCTCAAGCACGTCGTCGTCCACGACTGCGGCCGCGAGCTCAATCCATTGATCGTGGAGGGCATGGTGCACGGTTCCACGGTCCACGGCATGGGCGCGGCGCTCCTCGAGGAGTTTCGCTACGACGAGCGCGGCCAGCTCCTGACCGCGACCTTCATGGACTACCTCAAGCCGACGGCCCTCGATGTCCCCGACATCGAGGTGGACCGTCTCGAGCACCCTTCGCCCTTCACGCCCCTGGGCGCCAAGGGGGTGGGCGAGGGCGGGGCCATCCCGGCCCCGGCCGCGGTGGCCAACGCGGTCGAGGACGCGCTGGCGCCGTTCGGCGTCGTGATCCGCTCGCTGCCGATCACGCCCGAGCGCGTGTGGCGGTGGCTCCAGGGCGCGGGAAAGCCGGACGGAACTGGGGATCACACCCCGGGAGCGAAAGTCACATGAACGACGCCAAGCGCTACCCCGATCTCCACGAACACCTGGAGGCGCTGAAGAAACAAGGCCTTCTCTTGACCATCGATCGACCGATCGACAAGGACGCGGAGCTGCACCCGCTGGTGCGCTGGCAATTCGTGGGCGGGCTCGACGAGTCCGAACGCAAGGCGTTCCTGTTCACCAACGTGACCGACGGCCGCGGCCGCAAGTATTCCATCCCGGTCGTGGTCGGCGCGATCGCCGCCAACCGAGCGATCTACAGCGTCGGCATGGGCGCGCCGGTCGAGGAGATTCAGGCGAAGTGGGACCACGCCATCGCCAACCCCGTCCCGCCCCGGACCGTCGACCAAGCGGTCTGCCAGGAAGTCGTCATCGAGGGCGCCGCGCTCCGGGGAGAGGGCCACGGCCTCGACGGACTTCCGATCCCGATCTCGACCCCGGGGTGGGACAGCGCGCCGACCCTGACCGCGACCAACGTCATCACGCGCGACCCCGAGACCGGCTTGCAGAACATGGGAACCTACCGGGCCGCGCTGAAAGCGCCGGACCGGCTGGTGGTGCGGATGGCCACCCGCGTCGGCGGCGCCGGCGGCTATCTGCATTACCTCGAGCATCAGAAGCGCGGCGACAAGACGATGCCCTGCGCGATCGTCCTCGGCTGCCCACCCTATGTCGCCTTCATGGGGCCGCAGAAGCTGCCGATCGGCGTCGACGAGCTCGCCGTGGCGGGCGGGCTCGCCGGTGAGCCGATCAACGTGGTGCGCGGGCGCACGGTCGACCTCCTGGTCCCGGCCGAGGCCGAGGTCGTCATCGAGGGGCTGATCGACACCGAATATGTCGAGCCCGAGGCCCCCTTCGGCGAATCGCACGGCCACGTCGCGCTCGAGGAGTTCAACATGCCGATGCGGGTCACGGCGATCACCCATCGCCGGGAGCCGATCATCCCCTCGTACATCAGCCAGGTGGCGCCGAGCGAGTCGAGCGTCATCAAGCGGGTCGCCTACGAGCCGTTGTTCCTGGCGCATCTGCGCGATGCCCTAGGCGTCCGCGGGGTCAAGCGCGTTTCGCTGCACGAGCCGCTGACCGGGCTCCTGCGCGTCACGATCGTCACCGTGGAGAAGGGGACGCCGCGCCCCGAGGTGTGGCGCGCGCTCTACGGTGCCAGCTCCTTCAAGGGCGACTGCGGCAAAATCTGCATCGCCGTCAACGACGACATCGACCCCGACAACGGCGATGCGCTCCTGTGGGCGCTCGCGTACCGGATGAACCCGACCGACGACGTCCAGGCCCTGCCCCACCGCGGCCAGGGCCACGGGCCGAAGCGCGAGCACGATCAAGAGGAAGACTCGACGCTCCTCATGGACGCGACCATGAAGGGCGACCTGCCACCCTTGGCACTCCCCAAGAAGGAATTCATGGAGCGCGCCAAGGCGATCTGGGAGGAGCTCGGCCTACCCCGGCTCCGTCCGCAACCCCCGTGGTACGGCTACTCGCTCGGCGACTGGCTGCCGGAATGGGACGAAGCGGCCAAGCGCGCGGTCGAAGGCCACTATATCGAGAACGGCCGTATCAGCGAACAGCACCGGCGCAAGGGCATCAAACCGGAGACGAAGTTCCGACCGGACCAGGGTCGCTCGAGCTAGGACCCCGGCACGCTGAGGTCCACCTGCGGCGGCAGCTCCAGCGGCATTTCGTGCCGCTCCGGGAACGCGAGCCCACAGGCCGCCATCACCGGGCGGATGCTCTCCACGAAGGCGGCCGCGACGTCGCCGCTATCGCGCGTCTTGAGCCCGACCTCGAGGCAGTATTTGTTGCCCGGGGTCCCGGCCCGACCGAAGATCCGCATGGAGGCCACGAACCACTTTGGGAATCGGCGCTGGATCTCGCTTCGCGTGGCCGGGTCCTGGCACATCTTCTCGAGGCACTCTTCGCCGAAGTTCTTGTGGCCCTCCTCCTCCCGGAGGATGGCCTCGTTGGCCCTGGCCAACGGGAGATAGCTGCCCTTGGTGTACTCGGTGAGTTGGAAGGTGGCCGCGCGATCGATCATGAAGTTGAACAGCGTGGCGTCGATCCAGTCCTGGATCTGCATGTCGGCCTCGTCGCCGGTGAACCGTGCCCCGGCCCGCTGCCGGTCACGGATGTACGCCTCCATGTCCACGCCCAGCTCGGTCATCAGGGGCGCCAGAAGCTGGTAATGCTTCAGCTCCTCGTGCTGGAACCGCGTGATCCGGATCTTGTCCGCGATCGTGGGGGCGTGGAGAACGCACTGGCCAAAGACCTCGGCCGTGGCGACCTCCCGGCTCGCCTGTTTGTCCATGAGGGTCAGGACCATCCGCTGGTAGTCGTGGTCGGGGATCTCGGCCTTCGAGCGCACGCTCAAGGCACCCATGGAGCCCTCCTCCCGTATCGGGGTCCCTCCGTCCGGAGGGTCGTCGGCGATGGCGCCGAAGTTAACACGGGCCACCGGAGGGTCAAGTCGGCGTTCCATCGGCATCCATCCCCTGGTGGTGTGGTCAGGGAGAGACCAGACCGGATCCAAGGACTGGTCGCGACAAGAAGACGGAGGTCGTGCCCGTGCCACGTGCGCACGACCGTCGCCCCACTCGGCGCGAGCGCAACCAGTCCTCGGGCCTCATCAGCGGTGGTCCCCGGCGGGGAGTCCAGCGGGTCGAATGCCGCTCAAACACCCGCCGCTGGCACGCGCGGACGCACGGCGATCTCGTTCAGCACGCCGGTGACGCCCGGAATTACTCGCACCGCCTCGTCCGCGGCAAGCCGTTGATCATCCCGGTCCACGATGCCGCTGATCATTAGATACCCGCGGTTGAACGTAGCAACGACCTGAAACGGCCGTGTCACTGGGTTCGCGAGCAGCGCGGCCTTAGCCTGCGCGACGATGCCCTGATCGGTCAGCTTCTGCCGAGACTCGGGCGTGGCCGCAAACCGCGGGTCCGCGAGCGCTGCGCGGAGGATCTGGACGCCACGCTCGAGATCGCAGCCAAATGCTGCGCGACCTTCCTGATGTTTGTCAACGGTGCGCGGTCGTCGCCCCTCGTCCGAGCGTACGACCGCGCTGAGGCCACTTGGCCGAGCTGGGGCGCCGCCGATGGGTTGCGTGACGGTCCGGCCAAGGCTCGGACGCCTCGCGTGCAAATCCTCGGTCGCCTCGGCGCCCTGCACTCGACGCCGTTCGCCTCCGGCGTTGCCCGGTGACACCTCCCGCGAGATGACGGACCTCGCACGGGCGTCGAGAAGACTCCACGGCACCCGTGCGAGGGAGGAAGACCGGAGGGCCGCCTACTTGGTTTTGATCGCCGCCCTGACCTTGTTAACGACGTCGGGCGGGATTGTCGCCATCCCGTGGGCGCCCTTCGCGTGTTCCGCCGCTTTCTTCATGACCTCTGCATCGTCGCGTCCCTCCAGGACTGCGGTGCAGCCGGGCATCACATCTCCACACCTGAGGACCTTCGGCATGTCGTGCCTCCTTCTCTAGGGTTGGCATCGGAGTCCGCGTCCCGGGCGGCGGACCACGCACAGAGCATTGCGAGTTTGGACCAGTGGGGCGATGGCCGCGTAGGTGCGCGCGCAAGGGTATCACGGACCGGCTCGCCACACGCCTTCGGCGGCGAGGACGCCGGCGAGAACCCCAAGCCGTCGCTGGCGCGTGCCTGTTCCTCATGTCCAAAGGAAGTGGAGAAGCTGCTCCATCGCGGTGACTACGGTCACGATTCGACGCGGGTCGAGAAGATCGGGACTATCGAGCGGCGTGCACTCCGCCATCAATGGCAACCCGCTCACGCTGATCGTCGGGCACCTCCACACGTTGGGGGGCGTCGGAGCAGCCATCGAGACCACGAGCCCTTGGTGCCTCAGATGATCGACGGCCTGGCCTGCCACCCATCGCGACGGTTGATCCGCACCTGGCGCGACCAGCACCCGAGGCGACCCAAGTCCCGAAACGCCGACGACGGCACGGATCTCTTCGAGGAGGTGCGTCGCCTCTAAGACATTCCGGCAATGACTTGCCCCGAGTGTGGCTCCGGAGGCCTCCGCACCAAGAAAGCCGACCAGCACGCGGTGGCCCCGCCGACACCGAAGTCGCTCCAAAAGGTCCAGCAGAGCGACGACGCCCGAGGCGTTTCGATAGGCCCCAGGAGTCCCAAGGCGCGTGTCGTAATTGGCTAGGAGGAGAACAGTCGGGGCGCCGGCGCCGACCTCAACCATGATATTCTCCACGACGGTCTCGGTCCGTTCCCCGACGACGCTCAATTCGATCTCCTGCCTATTCTCCGCGAGGTACAGCGCGTCTGCCCGTCGGATCGTGACGCTCGGCACGGGGCCTTCGGCGACGACCGCGGAGTAAAGCTCAGGCAACTGCTTGAGGTAGAGCAGGCCGGCCTGTGCGCCTCGCTGCGCTGCTGCCGCGATGGCGGCCCCCTCCTCCCCTGGTCTGAACGGAACGAGTGCCATCGTGGAGCCGTCCGCGAGCGGCTGACCTGTACGGACATCAGACCCCAGAAGTTTGGGCAGACCGCGAATCGTCCTTCGCGTCGAGGGCGCCCCTATCACAGGCAAGCAAGGAACTGACCGTCCGTCAGCCAGCCGCACCGTCGCGGTCCTCACCCAAGGAACGACCAGCGTGACGGCCTGCTGGTCCGGAGCTAGCCCCAGACTCTTCAGCGTCTCGACGATGTAACGCCGGGCGCGCGTGAGCTCGAGGCTGCCGACGGGTCGCGGTCCAAGATGGCTCGCCAGGTATCTGAGCCGAGACGAGATGGTCTCTTGTCCGGCCGACGGCTCTGCCACGGAGACTTGCGGTCGCAAGAGCGGGGACCTGCCGTCCGGATCACTCATGGTGGCCGCACGGGAACGAGGTCGCGCCAATGAGTCTCGATGCCTGGCCCTCGAAGGCGCCGACGGAAATCACCTACCTCTCGAGGCTGGGTGAACCCAGCGTCACAGACTTGGCGACCATCGTTCCATCAGCTCCGAGGCATCACCTCCGCTTGGCTCTGGCGCAACCGCTATGCCAGACGAGCAAGCAGTGTCTTTCCACCCATTTCCGAGCCCCACGCGGCGGCCGCGCGAGCGCGCTTCTGCAAGTCATGCAGGCCAGGCCGCCGCGCACCGGTCCTGCAGATCTTGCGGCCCAAAGCGCGAGGAGAAAGTACTTCTGCAAAGCAGTTGGCGCCGCTGCGGCTGGAACGTTCAGTGATGTCGATGAATTCTTGCCCTGCCCGACACCAGGCACACTCCTTGCCGTCCGAAAAGGTAAGGAGGTTTCTCATGACCCTTCTCGTCCGGACGTTCCAATCCAAGCCGGGCCGAGGGCAGCAACTGATCGATGCACTGCAGAGCGCGGCGACGAGGATGATCCAGACTCGGCAGGCGGACTCTGTGCTGCTCTGCCAACAGAGCGACGCAGGCGAGCGGATTCTGTGGATTGAAAACCGCCAGGGCGTCGCGCACGCGCCCAGGCTGGATGAGCCCGGTGACCTCTTCGAGGAGACGCCGACGGCACAGCCCCTTGAGTTCCTCGACGGCTTCTATCGCTTCCCGATGCCTTCCTGTCAGGTGTGGAGCGTGGAAGTGCGCACGCCTTCGAACCGCCAGTTTCAGACGGTGCGCGCCCTCCTCCGGCTTGCACGGAGAACATCGGCAGACTCCAACATCGCCGGACTTTCCCTCTATCGGGCCGTCGACGATCCGACCCTTCTCGTTGCGTTCCTCGCTCTGTTACCGGGCATCGCGCCGGCGCAGTACTTCAAGGCACAGTTCGGCGCTGAGCCCGAGGCATGGGCAATCGAGCGGGCCGCCGTCTGGCGTCCACTCTCGGTGAGCTGGACTATGGGCCGCATGTCGTCGGCGGGTGGGTCTCTGCTTTCGGCAAGCCAGTACCCCTCCACGGCATTCTGGGCCCGCTCGGGCCGGTCGTCGGGCCAGGCGACTGGGCATGCCGCGCAGACAGAACAGCCGGTTGGGGCGGGCGGGGCCTGACGTGCAGTCATGTGCATTGCGACATGAGGTCTTTCTGGGCTCGCGCGGGCGATACAGAGCAGGCTCGGCCCGGCATGCCGGGGCAGAGCCAGACGCTTCGGTCAACTATTTGTGGCCGGAATCCTCTGGACATCGGAGTGGGTCTGCAACCCACCAACCCCGTCCACGCTTCAACCGGCACCGCGCCTGAGGAACTACGCCACCATGGGTTTCTATCTCGGCTTTCGCGGATTACACCAGTTGCCTGAGGAACTGAGCCCTGTCATTACTCCATGCGAGTTTGTGGCCGCGCTCTCCAAGGCGATTAGGGCAATCGTGGACGATGGGCAGTGCCGAAGCTGGGCCTATGAGGAGGCGATACGCGCCGTGCTCCAGCGTCGGCCCGGTGTGGCCGTCCGAGCGTTCTCCCGCCTTCTCAGTGCCGCGCCCTTCGACCACGTCGTGTACCGCATGCTGGCTCTGGCGCAGCTCTATGCGGGCAACCCCGAGGGCGCTATGCAGAACCTGAAGATCTCCCTCGCGCTCTCAAGGCACGGCGCGACCATCGCTCCGTCCTTAGGGTGCGCGCTTCGCGTGCACCTTCATGGCTCTCTCGCGCGGTTAGCGCTCCTGCTGATTCACGGGCGACTGGGTCAACGTGACGCGGCACGCGGCTTGGCGCTGGAGGGGTTGATCCCCTGAGTCAGGCGCCGGTGGCCAACCGCGCGGGCCCGGTCGAGTCCGAAGCCCCTTCCAGCCCGTCGCTTCGGCCGAGGAAGCGAATTATCCGCGCGCTTGCAGACCTCATCCTCTGGCGGGATGACTCGCTACCGGCGACGCTCTTGCTAAGCGGGTCGAGGAATCGGTCGTTCAGGCCCTGGACCCACTCTTCAGTACCAGTTCTGCCGACCGACCCCTAGCGACACCTCAACCCGCGCGACCGTCCCGGTCTCGGGTGGTGTCGGCCCGAGATGAAGCCGCCCCTCACTGCCGCAGAAGAGGCACGCCGCCGCGTCACCTTCTCGAGCGCTCGTCTGCTGCCACCGCTGCCCACACGACTCACACGTGACGTCGTAGATCACTTCGGCCACGATGTGCTTCTCCTCCGAGAGGGATCGACCGCGAGTGGGGCGGCGACAGCCGGAGGCTTGTGTCCTTGCCCCTCGACAAGCCATGGGAGGACGCGACTGCTCCGGTCGTGTTCCGCCTCGCCCGGCCCAGGGAAGGCCCGGCTGGCGTCGCACGCGACGACCAGCGGGCCCCGCACGATCAGCGGCGCGGTACCAAGCTTAGGCAGTCCGAGCCCGCTCGGCGTGACGCCCCAGGCGAGGCCAAGGAAAGTGACAATCCCGCCCGGTTCGCTGATGGCGCGGTAAAGGGCCGCCGCGACGAGTCGCGGGTTGGTCGAGCTAAGAAGAAGGTCGGCACGCGACGGGGACGGCTGCTTTTTCGGCGCGCAGGCCTCGACACTCCACAACTGATACCCGGGTCGTGGAAACCGACAGTATTCATCGACCAGGGCGAGCACGCATCCAGGTGAAGCGCCTACCGGCGAATCCTCAAGGGCATCCATGAGCGTCGGCGGCGGTGACAAGCCCGCGAAGTCTGCCTCGGTACCGCGGTCGCCCACCCATAGGAACTGCCGGGGATCCCTCTCGTCGCGAAAGATGATGATCGACGTGGCCCCCAGGTAACGGATGAGGGCGGAGGCCACGAACGACAGGCACCCCAGCACGACGGCCTGCTGCTGGGGCCGCGACCGGAATGTTCGCATGATCAGGGCCATGATGCTGCCTCCCGACACGAGGCCCGGCAATTCACGTGCCCATCCCTCGCTGGCAGAAACCCTCAGCGCTGCCGAGACTTGTCGCGACACCACCGAGCGAGATCGCCCTCACCCGCTGGGTAGCTGCAAAGCTTGCAGAGGAACAGGCGGGCTTCGGAGCCTCTCGCGCTTAACACCGCTCGACGGACCATGCCGGTCCCGCCGCGGCATCGAGTATGCGTGAGGGGCCTGGACCCCAAGCCCGAAGCAGGTAGGTAGACCTGATATGCACGGGGCGGTGGCGGTCGGCGGTCAGCATCCTCCTTCTGTTTTCTCATCCGTCCCAATCTCAGGTTGGCGTCGCCGACGACCAACGGAGCCCGGCGACCCGTACGATCTTCGTGACTGCGGTCGAGACCAAGGGAGCGACGACGGTGGACAGGCTGGCGCCTCCGCCCGGTAATCCGTCCGAGCTCTCCAAAGGCCACATGTTTAGGAAGCCCGGCGAGGCGGACACGAGCGCGCCGCAAAAGTGGGAGGCCTCGAGCCACCTTTTCAGCCCGGGCTTTGTCACGGCCCAGCGCGGTGTCAGCTTCGCGCCGACTGTTTCCGTCGTGAACGGGGGACCAGCACGAAGTGCGCGTGACCGCGCCAGACGATCAAGTCGTCGTGCCCAAAGCCGCTTGGCATCGAGGCCGCGATCGGGTCTCTTTTAAGGCCGAGCAGATCGGCACGTACCACCTGAACTGCTCTACGCACGCCCCGACCATGACCATGAACATCCTGGTTTTACCCTGACGGCTGTCTAGAGCTCGCGGCCCCCCGGCGGCTCACAGTCCAGCGCCACCTCCACGCGCTCGATGAACCCGAAATCCGGAGACGCGGGGCCAAAGCGGAATCGTCCAAGCGACCCGCAGGCCGGACACCGCGGCCTCTGCCCCGCTCGCACCGTGCGCCGCTGCCAACTCTGACCGCACCAGGTACAGGTGATGCAGTAGACGACTCCGCCCGAGGCTTCGCCGCGTTTAAAAGCGTTCACGCGACCTTCCTCCTGTCGATTTAAGCCATTGCACCTCAGCGCGTCCTACGATCGCGTCCGGGTCTCACCAGGGCTGACAGCGCTTCCGATCGACGCGATCCGAGCCCACGAGGCGATGGCAAGGCGGTGGCGATAGAGTGGCGTCGCGAGAAGTGCGGCGAGCGCTGCCAGAAAGGCGAGCTCCACCCAGCGGCCTCCACGCACGTACGCCCCCTGCGTCGACAGCACCCATGTGGGGTGGCATCGGTGCCGACCTCGAAGGCCGGTGCGAGCCCGTCGGGGGGCGTCCCGATCGCACACTGTCCGCCCAGAGTTTGGCGCATAGTCTGATTTCGGATACCTGATCAGCAGGTGTCGTACCAGACCCCGATCTCCGCGGAGGTTCGAGGGTACGCGCGCCGGGGGACCGCGAGGCAGGTATCGGGCTCCGCAATTTTTGCAGGATCCCGCTCCTGCTTGTCGGTCAATTCTCTCCGAGAGCACGACCCGGGGCCGTGCTGCGGCGGGTTAGAGATCGTTGCCGGGGCAGGACTGGCTGAACGACTTGTTGCAGAGGGGGGACGATGTTCCTGAGGAGCGCGTACGAGAGCGCCCGCCAGTCCAGGAGGACGGATCGAAGATTTTGACGTGCTCGAGCGTGGTCCCTGGGTTCAGGTCAATTGTTCTCGGGGCAGCAGAGGGCGGACCGTGCCTGGGCCAGGCGAAGCACTGCACTCAGATCGGCAGCAGGGGTGCCCCGCGGGCTCAGGTCGGCGCTATGATCGCCCCGTCTAGTCTAGGGGGTCCCGGATCCGGGTTTCGGCTCCGAGTCCCCTTCCTCGGCCTTCCCTGGCTTTGATTCCGATTCGATCCGATAACGCCGGATCTTGTAGTGGAGTGCCCGCGGGCTGATGCCCAAGATTCTCGCCGCCTGCTCGCGGTGGGACGTGACATCGTTCAGCGTTCTACGGATCACCTGTTCTTCGACCACAGACAAGGGGATGCCGAGGGGGATACTGATACTGCGCTCAAGCCGCTCGCCCGTCAGTATCGTGGACGGCAGGTGGACGGGCCGGATGACGCGGTCCGGCACGGTCACCACCAAGCGCTCCAAGAGATTCCGCAGCTCGCGAACATTACCCGGCCAAGCGTACTCCCGCAATGCCTGGAGCGCCGCGGTCGAGATGGATTTCTCCGCGCGTTGGTACTGGGCGCAGAACTCCTTGAGAAACGCCGCGGCCAGCAGCGGAATGTCCTCGGGCCGCTCGCGGAGGGGTGGCAACGCGATGGGCACCACCGTCAGACGATAGAAGAGGTCTTCACGGAACGTCCCGGATTTCACAACATCCTCGAGCTTCTTGTTGGTCGCGGCGATGAAGCGTACGTCCACCGTGATCGGCTTGGTCCCGCCCAGGCGCCGGAACTCCCGGCTCTCGAGGACGCGCAGGAAGTCGACCTGTGTCTTCGGGCTCATCTCCCCGACCTCATCGAGGAAAAGCGTGCCGCTGTCCGCCTGCTCGATGCGGCCAGGCTTCGTTGTGAGCGCGCCTGTGAACGCCCCTCGTTCGTAGCCGAACAGCTCCGACTCGAGGAGCGTCTCCGGCAGTGCTCCGCAATTGAGTGTCACGAAGGGGCCGTTCTTCCGCTGGCTCCGATTGTGAATGGCCCTGGCGACGAGCTCCTTGCCGGTCCCGGACTCGCCACTGATCAGCACGGTGGCCGTCGTCGGCGACACCTGCCGGACCGTCTCGTACACCGCACGCATCGAAAGGCTGCGCCCGACAATGTGCTCGAAAGCGGCCTTGACCGCCGCCTGTTCTCGAAGCTGCCGGACTTCTTGCCGGAGTGCGCTGTAGTCGAGCGCTTTGGCGACGAGATGGACCAGCCGCTCGGGATCAACTGGCTTGGCCAGGTAGTCATAGGCGCCGACCTTCATCGCCTCGACCGCGCTCTCGATCGTGCCGAACGCGGTGAGAAGGACCACCTCCGCGTCTGGGCGCCGCTGCTTGACCTCGCGCAGCACGTCCATGCCGCTCGCGCCTACCATCTTGAGGTCGGTGATGATCAGGTCGAAGGCGCTTTCGTGGAGCAGCGCGAGCGCCGAATCGCCGCTCTCGGCAGCAGTGACGGTGTGGCCGGCCTTCTCGAGGATCTTCGCCAGCGCCCCGCGGATGTTGACCTCGTCGTCGACGACGAGAATCCGCCCTCCCATCACCGCTCCTCGGCCCCGGGGCCAGGCGCCGGGAGGCGCACGATCATCGTAGTTCCCTTTCCAACCTCGCTCTCCACGTCGATCGTCCCCCGGTGACCTTCCACGATGCGGTGTGCGATGGCCAGTCCCAGCCCAACCCCACGGGGCCGGGTCGTGAAATACGGATCGAAGACGTGCGGGAGAATTTCCTTCTGAATCCCCTCCCCCGTGTCCCGGAACGCGATCTCCACCCAGCCATCGGCCCCCTTGGTGGTCATGACGAGCGAGCCGCCACCGGGCATCGCCTGCAGTGCGTTGATGCAGAGATTCAGGAAGACCTGCGACAGCTGGCCCTCATCGCCCAGGACCGATCCCACTACGGGATCGAACGCGGTTTCGATTGTCACCCCGTGGCCCGCAGCTTCGAACGCTACCAGGCTCAGCACTCGCTCCAGCAGGGCGGGGAGATCCAGCGGCTTCACTTCCGGGATCGCGGGCCTCGCAAAGCGGAGGAAGTTTTCCACGATGCGATGAATCCGCTGAGCCTCGGAACGCAGGATCTCGAAGTACTCCTTCACCTCGGCGGCAGGCGACCGCGGTGAGTGCACGGCTTCCTCGAGAAGGTGGAGGTTGAGGCTGAGCGCGTGCAGTGGGTTCTTCACCTCGTGTGCGACACCGGCTGAGAGCGTGCCCAGCGCGGCGAGCTTGTCCGCCCGCCGCAGCTGCACCTCTAGTCGGTTCACATCGGTGATGTCGCGCAGCAGGACAACCAGCCCGTCCGGCTTTCCTGACTCCTCCCGCAGCTCTGAGGCTGACGCGCGAACCGTGACCCGCCGGCCATCGTCGAGCGTCAACGAAAGGTCCGTCTCCTGGAGCAGTCGCTCGCCTCGAAGCGCCCCTCGGATCCAAACGAACAGTTCTGGGGCTGTCTGCAGCGCGTCCTCGATCCGACGACCGACGACCGCCGAGGCCCTGAGCCCGAGCAGTCGCTCGGCCGCGTTGTTCAGGGACGTGACGACGCCGCGCGAGTCGAAGGTCAGCACACCGGTCGGGATGCTCTGCAGCACGTTGCGCATCAGGCTCTTCACGCGCTCGAAGGTGTGCGTGATCGCGCGATAGTTCAGGAAGGTCGTCAAGAAGAGAATTCCGACGGCCGCTAGGATGAGGACGGCCGCCAACACCCTGAGGGCGTCCCCCGCCGCCAGCCCGCCGCCGGCGGGCCATGCCACGGCTCCGCCCCCGCGTCCGAGACCGACCAGGTGGTATCGCTCGTACTGAATCCCGGCGACGACCGCGACGGCCAGCAGGAGGACGAAGAGGCCGAACACCGAGGCTGCCAGGCGCACCGGCGCGTATCCGAGCCAGGACCGCCGTCGAGCGGGGCGGAACATCGGCGGCAGAGCCTCAGGATGCTACTTCGCTGTACCGGTCATGCGGAGTCAAATCCGTCCTCCACTCTATCACCGATCATCGCTACCACCGATCATCCAGGAAGCGGGGACGATCGGCTCCTCGCGCCACTGCGCATCGACAAGGCGAGCTTGGGGCTGGCCCCTCGCGCCGAGCGCGGGGGCATGGTCCCGCCTCACCGCTCGACGAGCGCGGGAAGCCCAACTCCCTTTTGGGCGCTCGCGCACGACGCACTCGCGTGAGAACGCCGGGGCGCGCAAAGCCTGCAGATACTCAGCGAGACTCAAGTTTGATCTCGCACCTCGCTATGGCTGTGCCGGGGGAATCCCGTCACTGGCAGACAGGGAATTGATCGCCCCTCGTCGATCAGCAGGCGGACTTGGCGGAAAAGCGGCACGCTCGCCGTAAACGCATGCACCTCCGGCGAGAGGCCGAGCTTCCGTATCGCGGTAATCAGGTACTCACGGGCACGGAGGCGCCCAGCGCTTTCAACCGCTCGAGGACCACAATGGTCGGCGAGCTGCCCCACGTGATACGCCACGGCCTCCCGCTCGGCGGTTGCCGAGCCCTCGTGATTGACCCGCCGTCCCGCCCTTATTCCCCTCGCCTGGAGAGGCTGCGTGCCCCCCAGGCCTGATTCGGTAGGTTCATCTTCGAACCCTGGCTTGGCGCTCCCTGCGCGACTCACCTTCCCACCTTCGCTCCTCGGCCCGACAAACGGACGCCCGTGCGAACTCACGGTGTGCCTGCCGCGAGGGGTCTTGAAGATTCCTCCTAGCGCCAAGCACTCGCCGTACCATACGCCTATCCCCTGGCGGGCTTGGCCAGAGTAGTGCCCTCTACGCTTCGAGGGGTGAATCAGTGCGCAATTCTTGCAGACGCGGCGTGCCGAGCCGCCACGAGCGTCGGCCTCACGGTCATAAAATGGGCCCTCGAAGTAGTCCAGGAGGAAGTGACTCGACGACCTCCGGATGAGTGCCTGCGCTATCGCGCGGTGCAAATCTTCGATCTGTGGAATGGCCACTTCCATCTCTCCGCACCGGGGCATCGACTGACCTCTACGTCCTGGTACCTGGCGAAGGAGCGGCCGGGCGCCGTGGCGAGCGAGCCGCTGTTCCTGGTCCGGTACTGGTGGTACGGAGGCGAGCGGAAGACCCGGAGGATGTCCGGTCAGCGGGTCTGGAAGATCATCAAGGATCTCGGTAAGCGCGTCGGTGTGGACACGATTCATCCGCATGCGTTTCGCCACGCGTGCGGCGTGGAGCTGCTCAAGCGCTCCGGCGGTAACCTCCGCGCGGTGCAGGAGCACCTGAGCCACGCCGACATCCAGACGACGACGATCTACACGCCCCTGGCGCCGCAGGATCTGCAGAAGGTCGTGAACCTGTTCGACCAGAACGGAGGTGCGGCGCGCTAGGGGTTTCCGTCCCCTCTCGGGCAGGGCGGAGAACCTTCGCGGAAAACAGCAACGAAAACAACTTGGTGGCCCCAACGGCATTCGAGCCCGTGTTTGAGTCACGATGACGCTGTCGCGTCCCGTTTATAGCTCGCGGACAATGCTCATGGCGCGGGTCGACCGTATTTCGCCTACGTTCTTGGCGAACCGACGCCCATTTCCCCGGGGTGAAGCGACCGCGGGGGTCGCGCTCCGAGTTTTCACCGTCATGCACCGCGTTTTTCGGGTTGAGGCGATCCCGGCGCCGCTGCCCGAGGCTCTGCACAACTCCAGGTGGCCTGAGTTTTCGCGTATCCGACGCGCGGCAGGACCTCGTGCGCTGCGAGGGCGAGGCCCCAGACGATCGCGCCCATCGCGACGATGTGGGCGAGCCCCAGCCGACGCTTCCACGAGGACAGGGCACCCCACAGGCCGGCCACGATGAGGGTGGCGACCGCGACCAGATACAAGAGGAGCGACCAGCCGCAGGCACGCCCGTACGGCCACTGGGTAAGCGCGATCCCGAGGAGGACGCTGAGGCCTACCTGGGCCCAGACGCCCGCCTGTCCCGTCCCCGCGGGCGGGAAAGACCTGGCATCGACGTCGGGCCGATCGAAGCGGGGGGCAGCCGACCTCCCCGCCGCCAGCGCCGGAGCGGCGGGCCGCAACTGCCTGATGAGCTTGTCGACGGTCTCCGCCTCCTCGTCCCAGGCGGGATCGCGTTCCTTGTCGTCTTTGGCCAAGCCGCACCTCCGGCCCCTGAAGGTGGCATCCGCCTTTCGTTCTCTTACGATAGCCGGTTTTTATCAGGGAACGAAGCGATCGATCTACGACCGGAAGAAACTCGTACAGCTCAAGATTCTGAGCGACCGCAGAAGGGAGGGAAGCGCGGCACACGTATGTGCTCGAAGGCGGTTATTGTAATCGCTCCGGAGAGCCGTTACGGTTCCCCGGCGATTACGCGCTCAATCCCCGGGGGCGTCCCCATAGCGCGTTCATCGGCCAGGAGACGGTGAGCCTGGTGGTCTACGCCGGTGAACCCGATGAGATCCGAGAATTCGAGGTGGTGGACCTCGAATCGAGGGGATAGCGCGCGACGGTCCTTACTTCTCCCGCGGTAGACTGGCGGCCCCCGCCGACCCCGCCAGACAGTGGCGGCCGACGGCGTCCTGCCCCAGCGCTCCGGCGGCGTGCAGCTCGCCCAGCGCGCGGGTGACGGCGGCGAATCCTTCCGGGGCGAAGCGCTCGGCGACCTCGGCGAAGTAGAGGGGCTCCCGCTCGAGCGCGGCGCGGATGCGGGCGGCCAGCGCGGCCACGTCTGCGGGCGGCGCCTCCTTCAGGGGCGGACCACCCGCCTCGCGGAGCACATCCTCCAGCCGCGCCTGCCCGGCGCAGACGTAGGCGATGCGCTCGTAGCGCTCGCGGGGCACGTCGTCGGGGATGGTGGCATCGACTCCGCACTTGGCCGTGGTGGGAATCCGGCCTGGTGTGACCGGCAGCGACGGATCGAGGGGCTTCGACCGCGCGTCGGAGACGATGACGACGTCGCGGTCGGCCTGCACGCGGGTGGCCATCGCCCACTCCACCTCGGTGCCGTCGAAGACGTCGATGTCGTCGTCCACCACCACCACGTGCTTCAGGTCGGCGACCGCCAGGGCGGCCAGGATCGCGTTCTTGGCGTCGCCGGGACGCTTGTGGATGGCGATGACGGCGTGCCAGTGGCAGCAGCCGCCCGGCGTGACGTTGATGGCCGTGACCTGCACGCCCGCCTCCTTGAGCACGCGGCGCAGCGCCGCCTCGTAGATCGGCGCGCTCAGCCAGATGTTCTCCCAGGGCATGTGGAGCGCGTAGTAGATCGCGTCGCGCCGCATGGCGATGGCCGTGACGCGCACCTCGGGGTTCCAGTGCAGCCCGCCCATCAGGCGCGTGAACTCGCCGAAGCGGCCTTCCGGCTTCGTCCATCCGGTAGGGCGGATCTCGGCCTCCAGGACGATCTCGGCGTCGGCCAGGCAGGGCAGGTCGATGGTCGCGCAGGGCGCCAGCGCCACCGGCTCGCCCCGCATGCCGCCGGCGATGCCGAGCTCGCTCACGCCGAGGGGCGCCTTGTACGTCGCCGCGATCAGCTCGGTGGGATGGGTGCCGATGCTGATCGAGATCGGCAGCGGCTGGCCGGCGGCCTGCGACTTCTCGGCGAAGCTGCGGAGGTTGTTCGGCGTGACGATGTCGATGCCGGTGAGGTTCCGCTCCTTGACCTGGAAGCGGTAGATCCCGGCGTTGAGGCCGTGCTCGGGGTCGCGGGCGAGGGTGACGCCGGCCGTGATCATCGGCCCGCCGTCGCGGGTGGCGAAGAGCGGGACGGGTAGCGCGAAGAGATCGACCCGGTCTCCAGTCTGGACGACCTCACGGGCGGGGCCGGTCTTCACGGTGACGGGCTCGAGGGGGCGATCGAGGCCGCGGCGCAGCCTGGCCTCGGTCTCCCCGTAGGCGCAGCCCATGGCGATGGCGATCCGCTCGCGGCTGTTGGTCAGCCCCGAGAGCACCGGCATCTGGTAGCCCATGACGTTGCGGAAGAGCAGCGCGGTCTTGGCCTGATCGACCAGCGTGGCGAGGTGACGGATGTCGACGGGCCGCTTCACCTCGACGAGCTCGCCGGCCGCGCGAAGGTCGTCGAGCAGGGCGCGGAAGCTGGCGGCCATCACCTCAGCCTTTGAGGAGGTAGTGGCCTTCGGGGTCACGGGCCAGGCGCTGGCCCTCCCGCAGCGCTCCCCAGGCCTGGAGCACGACGCGGTATTCCACGTCCCCGAGCTGGCGCAGCACCTCGTAGAAGGTCCGGGGCTTCTCCGCGAGCAGGCGCGCGATGCGCGCAGCCACGTCCTCAGCGGTCGGCATCGAACCGCACCTCGTCGAAGAAGGCCGGCTTGATCCGCTCGTAGTACCGGCGCGGGATGCCCTCGGGGATCGTCGCGTCGACGCCCAGCTTGGCGGTGACGGGCAGCTCGCCCTTGCCGAGCTCCCAGGGCTTCACGCTGGGGTCGATGTGCTTGGCCCGCGCGCCCTCGATGACGACGACGTCGCGGTCGGCCTGCACGCAGAAGGTGCGGGCCCACTCCACCTGGGTCGGGTCGAAGATGTCGATGTCGTGATCGACGACGATCGCGTGCTTGGTGTCGGGTAGCGAGAGGATCGCCATCAGCGCGTTCTTGCCCTCCCCCGCCCGCTTCCGGATGGCCGCGATCACCGAGAAGCGGCAGGCGCTGCCCTCGGTCACCGCCACGTTGACCACGTCGACGCCGGCGCGGCGCAGGACGTCCCACACCTGAGCCTCGGTCACCGCGGCGCCCAGCCAGGCGTTCTCCCACGGCATCTGGATGGCGTGGAACACGGCGTCCCGCCGGTGGGTGATCGCGCTCACCTTGAAGACCGGGTTCCACTTGAGGTCGCCGTACATGCCGGCGAACTCGCCGAACGGGCCCTCGTCCTCGCTCCAGCCGATCGGCAGCAGCGCGCCCTCCAGGACGATCTCGGCGTCGGCCAGTGCCGGCCCGTCGATCGTCCGGCCCCGGGCCAGCCGCACGGGGCTTCCGTGCAGGCCACCGGCGATGGTCAGCTCGCTCACGCCGGGTGGGGCCTTGTAGGCCGCGCTCAGCAGCTCGACCGGATGGGCGCCCAGCGAGACCGAGATCGGCAGCGGCTCCTTCCTGCCGAGGGCGGCCTCGTAGAGCCGGCGCAGATCGGATGCGGTGACGAGGTCGATCCCGGTCTCGTCACGGCAGCGGTACATCAGGCGGTAGACGCCGGCATTGACGCTGCTGGCGTCGGAACGCGCCAGCACCACGCCCGCGGAGATGTAGGGGCCGCCATCCTTCTCGGCGAGGAACGGGATCGGCAGCGCCGTGAGATCCACGTCGCGTCCGGTCCGCACGACCTCCTGCGCCGGCGCGGTCTCGGTCAGCTCGGGCTCGATCCTGGTCTGGAGCCCGCCGAGGAAGCGCGTGCCCAGCTCGCTCTCGGGCCAGCCGAGGGCCCGGGCCAGGCGCTGGCGCGTCCAGAAGAGGCCGCCGACCAGGGGGATGTCGTAGCCGCGCACGTGCTCGAAGAGCACGGGCCGGTCGGCCTTGACGATGAGCGCGGAGAGGTGGCGCGCGTCCACCTCCTGGCCCAGGCGCAGCAGCTCCCCGTCCTTGTCCAGACGGGTCAGCATCGCGCGGAAGGTCTCGGTCATGGGCGGTATTCTCCCCGATCAGCGGGCCGAAGGGAACCGCGGCGCGCGCTTCTCGCGGATCGCCTGGAGGCCCTCGCGGACGTCCTCGCCCATGAAGGTGAGCATCTCCAGCGCGACCGACTGGTCGAAGATCGGCCCCGCCTGGCGCAGCCAGTTGTTGAGCGCGCGCTTGGTCCAGCGGATCGCCTGCTGGCTTCCCTGCCCGAGCTTGTCGGCGACCTCGAAGGCCTTGGCCATGAGCTCCCCCGGCGGCACGCACAAGCTCACCAGGCCGATCCGCTCGGCCTCCCGTCCGTCGATGAAATCGGAGGTGAGCAGGTAGTACTTGGCCTTGGCCATGCCGCACAGGAGCGGCCAGATGATCGCCGCGTGATCGCCGGCCACCACGCCCAGGCGCGTGTGGCCGTCGGTGAAGCGCACGTTGTCGGCGATGATGCTCACGTCGGCCAGCAATGCCACCACCAGCCCGGCGCCCACCGCCACCCCGTTGATGGCCGAGACCACGGGCTTGTCGAGGTTGATCATGTTGTAGACGATGTCGGAGGCTTCGCGGACCGTGCGGGCCAGGCGGCTCGGGTCCGTCGCGTTCTTCTCCACCATATCGAGGTCGCCGCCCGCCGAGAAGGCGCGCCCGGCCCCGGTCACCACCGCCACCCGGGTGTCGGGATCGCGGTCGATGGTCAGCCAGATCTGGGTCAGCTCCCAGTGCAGCCGGTCGTTGGTGGCGTTGAGCACCTCCGGCCGGTTGATGGTGATCAGCAGCACGCCGTGAGGTCGGCGCTCGAAGACGAGGTGCTGGTAGTCCTTGTAGTCCATGTCGAGTCTCCTGTGGCCGGCTCAGGTGGCGGCGGCGCCGTTGACGGCGAGCATCTGGCCCGAGATGAACGCCCCGTCGCCGGAGGCGAGGAAGCCGCAGATCCGCGCGATGTCCTCGGGCGCCCCCAGCCGGCCCAGGGGGATGCGGCCGAGCTGGGACCGGATGTGCTGGGCGCTCGCCGGATCGTCCCGCTCGCCTTCGATGGGGCCGGGCGAGATGGCGTTGACGGTGATGCCGTGGGGACCGAACTCCCGCGCCAGCGCCTTGGTGAGCCCCCACAGCCCGTGCTTGGCGGTGGAGACGTGGACGCGGCCGGCGTGCCCCTGGATCGCGTTCATGCCGGTGAGGTTGACGATGCGCCCCCAGCGCTGGGCCACCATGCCGGGCAGAAAGGCCTTGGCCGTGTAGAAGGCGCTGTGCAGGTCCACGTCGAGGACGCGGTGCCAGTCCTCCTCGCCGAGCTCCAGGAACGGCCGCTCGGGGCGGATGGCCGCGTTGTTGATCACGATGTCCACCCGGCCGAACTCGGCCAGGGCGCGCTCGGCCAGCCGCCGGACCTCGGCGGACTTTCCGACGTCGGCCATCAGCGCCAGCGCGCGGACTCCGCGCTTCTTGGCCTCCCCCACGACCGCCTCGGCGGCCCCGGCGTTGGCGCGCGTGTTGACGATGACGTCGGCCCCCCGCTCGGCCAGCTCCAGGGCGATGGCGCGGCCGATGTTGCGGCCGCTGCCGGTCACCAGGGCCACGCGGCCCTTGAGGCTTGTCTTGTCCTCGGCTCTCATCATCACGGTCTCCTCAGGTGCCCGACACCGCTCCGCTGACCAGGCCGCCCACCAGGTAGCGCTTGAAGGCGTAATAGAGGATGACGGGCGCTCGTTCCACGCGTAGAGGAAGGCGTAGGTGCCGGTGGCGATCAGCGGCGGCTCGATCGCAACAGCCGGCTACGGATACTAGCACGACGAGGCGTGGCCGGCGTCCGGGCTAGTGCCGTTCCAACTTGTTGATACTAAATCTGTCCACGAACGACGTACACGGTGCCTTCCTAGGCGCGAATAGTTGGAACGGCACTAGTTGGGTAGGCGCGGCGGGCGGCCGACCTCCGGCGGGATCTCGCCGGTGAGGGCGCGGAGAAACACGACCAAGTCGGCCTCCTCCGGCGCCGTGAGGTCGAGCGGTCGCACCTCCGAGGCGAGCCAGGGGTTCTTGTGCCCGCCCCGATTGTAGAAGGCCACGACCTCCTCCAGCGTCCGGAGGCTGCCGTCGTGCATGTAGGGCCCGCGGTTGGCGACGTCGCGAAGCGTCGGGGTCTTGAACGCGCCCCGGTCCGGGTCGCTCTTCGTCACCACGAACCGGCCTAGATCGGGCTTCTCCTTGTCCATGCCCACGCCGATGTTGCGATAGCCCTCGTCGGTGAAGTTGAAGCCCGCGTGACAGCGCACGCACTGCCCCTTGCCCTCGAAGATCGCCAGTCCCCGCTGGGCGGCCGGCGAGAGCGCCGTCTTGTCCCCGGCCCGGAAGCGGTCATAGGGAGAGTTCCCGGACACGATCGTCCGGACGTAGCTGGCGATCGCCTTGGCGACGCCGTCCGGGTTCAGCTCGGTGCCGAAGACCTTGCGGAACTGCTGCTGGTACTCGGGGACCGCGCCCAGCCGCCGCACGATTTCCTCGTCGCTGCGGTTGGAGTCGTTGCGCGCCTGATCCTCCAGCGAGGCCCGCAGCCCCGTCCACAGCTGCCGGTCGCTGAAGAGCCGGTTGACGAGGGTCGGCGCGTGGCGGGGCGTGGGCTTCCCGGCGAAGTTGAGGGAGAACTGCTGGGGATCGCTCCAGCCGTGCTCGGGGGGGTGGCAGCCCACGCAGGACACGGTGCCGGACTTCGACCAGCGCTTGTCCCAGAAGAACTGCTTGCCGAGGGCGACCTTCTCCGGGGTGGGTGGGTTGTCGTCCGGGACGTAGGCGGCCTGTCCTTGCAATCCCAGCGGCAGCTTGAGCGCCGGCTCGGCGCCGACGGCGCCGGCGGCGAGGAGGACGACCACCACGGCCACCAGCCCAACGTGTACCCCGCGCATCGCGCACCTCCGGAGATCTCCGGATCGAGCGCAGGGACTATAGCACGCCAGGGCCTAGCGGACCGAGTGGCCCAGACGACCCCAGCGGACCCTGCCCGACTCGGGATTCCACGACCAGTAGATGAGCAGCGGGCGGCCCGTGATGAGATCCCACCGCACGAACCCATAGTGGCGGCTGTCCTCGCCCTTGTTCCGGTTGTCGGCCAGAACGAAGTACGCGTCGTTGGGGACGCGATACGGCCCCCGCTCGCGCGGCTCGGGCGACTCGCCACTGAAGAACGCGTAGGGCTCGGCGAGCGGTGCGCAGCCCGCGGTCCCCGGCCGGCAATTGACGTACACGTCGCGGCCGACGATGGACAGCTCCTCGCCGCTCAGCCCGACCACGCGCTTGGCCAGCAGGACCTCGGCGTCGTTGGGATCGCGGAAGACGATGATGTCGCCGCGCCCGGGCGACCGGACGGACTTGTCGACCAGGATGTAGTCACCGGGCAGGAGCGTGGGGGCCATCGAGGGCGAGGGCACCGAGAAGCCCTCCAGGCGCGCGCGGATGGCGAAGGGGAGGGTGACGGCGGAGACGATCAGGAGGACGAGGACGACGAGCCAGAACGCTCTGGCCACGCCGATCGCGCTACTTCTTCCCGCCCTGGGCTTTCTTGGCGGCGGCGCGCACGGGCTCGGCTCGCCGGGTGACCTTTGATGGCGGCTTGCGGACTGTCTCGCGCTGCGCGGCTGGCGGAACGCGCTTGTTCAGGCTTTCCCTGAGCGCCTCCATCAGATCGATCACCTGCGCGCGCTGGACCGGCGGCGCGGCCGTCGTGACCTCCTGGCCCTCGACCTTCTGGTTGACGAGATTGAGGACGCGCTGGCGGTACTCGTCCTGGTACTGCTCCGGCTTGAAGTCGTCGTTGGTGAGCCCGTCGATGAGCTGCTGGGCCAGCTCCATCTCCCCGCCCTTGATCTTGGCCGACTGGCCCTTGTCGACCTCGCCGAAGTTCCGCACCTCCTCGGCGAAGTACATGGTGTGGAGCATCAGGCCATCCTGGGCCGAGCGGAGGAGGACGAGGCTCTCCTTGCCGCGCATGACGAACGTGGCCAGCGCCACCCGCCCGCTCTTGGCCATGGCGTCGGCCAGCAGCCGGTACGCTTTCTCGCCGCCCTTGTCGGGGCCGAGGTAGTAGGTCCGCTCGAAGTAGATCGGATCGACCTTCTCGAGCGGCACGAACTCGGCGATGTCGATGACCTTCGAGGCTTCCCCCTCCAGCGCCTTCAGCTCCTCGTCGGTGACCCGCACGTACTGGTCCTTGGCGAACTCGTAGCCCCGCACCAGCTCGGCGCGATCCACGACGACGTTGCACACGGGGCAGAACGTCTGCTGCTTGATCCGGGAGCCGCACTTGGCGTGCAGCAGGTTGAAGGAGACGTTGCCGGACGCGGTGGCGGGATAGATCTTGATGGGGATCGAGACCAGCCCGAACGAGACCGTGCCCGAGCCGATCGAATGTAGCGGCATACCTGGACCATACCACGGCCCGCCGCGCGCTCGCCAATGCGGCGGCGGACGCCAACGGTGGTGGAAGCGCATGGCGTCGGACCCCGCGTATCGTGCGTCGGAGCCGCTGGCCGGGCGCGGGTGATCAGCCCCGTGGGGGGCTGCAGCGCCGACCCGATCGTGGCTACCTTCCTTAGGCAACCCGCTGCACAGCCGCCGCGACCCCCAGGCTGCAAACCTCTGACCAATGCAAACGTTTGCGGAGGAGGTACGACCCTTGCTGCATATCGTTGGTGTTCGTACAAAGACGTGCGGAGGAAGAGGATGCGCGCTGGCGCGGTCGTGGTCGGCCGTCCCAACCCGTAGGGCGCCTCGCCTCGCTCGCCGGCGGTCAGCCCAGCCCCGTGGCGCTGGGGCTGTCGTTCTGCTACACGGGTATCTGTCTGAGCAAACTTTATGGCTGAAGATCAGCAGCGGACGCTGGCCGACTACGAGCGCAAGCGCGACCCGGCGCGAACGCCCGAGCCGTTTGGCGATCGCCGCGCGGCGCCGGGCAACCTCTTCGTGGTCCAGAAGCACGCGGCCCGCCGCCTCCACTATGACCTGCGGCTGGAGATCGACGGCACCCTGAAGAGCTGGGCGGTGCCCCGGGGGCCGTCGGTCCGCCCCCACGACAAGCGCCTGGCCGTGCACGTCGAGGACCACCCCGTCGAGTACGCGGACTTCGAGGGCGTCATCCCCGCGGGCAACTACGGCGCCGGCGCGGTGATCGTGTGGGACCGGGGCTGGTATCGGCTGCTCAAGCCCGGCGACCCGCTCGACCAGCTGGCCCGCGGCAAGCTCGAGGTGGAGTTCTTCGGCTACAAGCTGCGGGGGGCCTGGACGCTGGCGCGCATGAGCGGCAAGGACAAGGACTGGCTCCTCCTCAAGAAGGCGGACGCCTTCGCGGGCGACACCGAGCTCACCGAGCGGTTCCCGGAGTCGGTGCTGTCGGGGCTGACCGTGGACGAGTTGCGCGAGGGGCCGCAGCGGCTCACGACATTGCGCGCGCGCCTGGACGAGCTGGGAGCCCCCCGGTGGAATGTCGCGCCCCGCGCCCAGCCCCTCATGCTCGCCACGCTGGTGGAGCGCCCCTTCTCCCGCAAGGGCTGGCTGTTCGAGGTCAAGTACGACGGCATCCGCATCCTGGCCTTCCGCGACGGCCAGACCGTCGAGCTCTACGGGCGAAGCGGCCAGGCCTTCACCACACGCTATCCCGAGATCGTCCGGGCGCTGCGGGCCTTGCCGCTGGACCGGTTCGTCCTCGACGGGGAGATCGTCGCCTTCGACGAGAGCGGCCGTCCGTCCTTCCAGCGGCTGCAGGCGCGCATGCACCTCACGCGGCCGGCCGACATCGAGCGCGCTCGGGCGACGGTCCCCGTCAGCGGCGTCTTCTTCGACGCGGTGGCGCTGGACGGGCGCGACCTCCGCCACCTCCCGCTGGGAGAGCGCAAGGCCTGCCTGGCGCTCTTGCTCCCCCCGCGCGGCGTGATCCGCTACGGCGATCACGTCCTGGAGCAGGGCGAGCCGTTCTTCGAGGCGGTGTGCGAGCAGCGTCTCGAAGGCATCGTGGCCAAGAAGATCGACAGCCGGTACACGGGGGG
>DASYUQ010000120.1 GCA_036001065.1 Candidatus Methylomirabilota bacterium | reverse complement strand
TTGCGGACGAAAAAGTCCCTTAAACGCAGGCGCACTCCGGGATCTTGATTCGCGCCCCGCGCGCCCGTGACCGCCCGGTCGCTCCACGACCGCTCGCCCGCTACGCCCTCTCCACCATATACAGGTGTGGCAGCATGTCCACGTAGATGTTGGCTTCGACGACGAGCTCGCCCTGGCGGTTCTTCTCGATGCCGCGGACCCAGGGCTTGGCCGCAGCGTAGCGCACCAGCCAGGCGACGGGGATGTAGCCGACGTCGGTCTGGAGAATGGCCTCGGCCCGCGCGTAGTGCTGCAGGCGCTTTCGAGCATCGCGCGTGTCGCGCCCGGCTTCGAGCTCCCGATCGAAGGCGTCGTTGACCCACGCCTGGCGCCGGCCGGTGGTCTTCTTGCCGTAGAAGGTGTCGAAGTACTCGTTGTGGGGGTCCGGGTAGTCCATGAACCACCGGATCCAGACGAACTGCAGATCCTGCTTCCACAGGCGCTCGATGAAGACGCGGGGCTCCAGCACCTCGAGCTCGGTCTTCATGTTGAGATGCTCGAGCAGCACCGCCTGGACGGCCTCGGCCAGCGGCCGGGCGGCCCGCGGCTCCTCCCGCATCGACAGCGTGATTTTGGGCCAGTTGCGCCCGCCCTCGTACGGCGTGCCCTTGAGCTGGGCCAGGGCGAGCTTGGGGTCGAACTTCTGGATGGCGCGGATCTTCGGGTCGTCGAGCGCGCCGGGAAACCCGGGCGGGATCATTGAGTGGGCGGGTAGCGCGAAGCCCAGGGCGACTCTCACGAGGTTCTCCCGGTCGATGGCGTGGGCCACGGCGCGGCGGACCCGGACGTCGTCGAACGGGGGCTTCGTCACCTGGGGGATCAGGTACCAGGTGCCGGGGAACGGGTAGGGGAAGACCTCCTTTGCGGTCTTCGGGTTCGACTGCAGGCGCTTGAGGTCGCCCGACTGGAGCGACGTCATGTCGATCTCGTTGTTCTCGTAGGGGAACACGCCGGACGCCACCGGGATGATGGGGATCACGACCCGGTCGAGCGTCACATCCCGCGCGCCGAAGAAGTGCTTGTTCTTCCGGAGCACCATCGCCTTGCTGTGCTCCCACGACTCCAGCACGAAGGGCCCGTTGCCGACGATGTTGGCGGCCTCGGTCCACCGGTCGCCGTGCTTCTCGACGGAGGACCGGTGGGCGGGGAGGGCCGCCATGTAGGCGGCGAGCACCGGAAAGTAGGCACGCGGCCCCTCCAGCGTCACCTCGAGCGTCCAGTCGTCCCTGGCCCGCACGCCGACCTGGCCGGGATCGGTCACCTGCTTCTTGTTGAAGGCCTCCCCGTTCCTGATGTCGTAGAGGAACGCGGCGTATGGCGCGGCGGTGGCGGGATCGAGCTGGCGCTTCCAGGACCACTCGAAGTCGCGGGCCGTGCACGGAGCGCCGTTCGACCACTTCGAGTCCCGGCGGATGGTGAAGGTCCACTGCGAGCCGTCCGGGTTGGAGGCGACCTTGCTGGCGACGTGGAGCACCGCCTGCAGGTCGGCGTTGAACTTCATGAGGCCGGCGAAGAGGGCCGGCACGCCGTCGCAGTAGAGGTCCTTGTTGAAGTCGTGGCTGGCCGGATCCTTCTGCCACCACCCACCTCCGCCGTAGCGGAATATTTGGTCCTTGGCGAGCTTCTCGCCCGGCGCGAGCTTCGGCGCTGCCGGGGCCGGCCGCGCGTTGAAGCCGGCGGCGCCGAGCGTCGCCAGGCCCGCGGCGATCTTCAAGAAGCCGCGCCGCCCGCCGCCCGCCGCGGCCAGCCGCCCGGCCAGCAGGTCGAGCTGGGCGTCGGACATCCGGGGAGTCGTCATGCGGGCCCTCCTGGAGTCAACGCCGCTACTTGAGCTTCGGATCCAGCGCGTCGCGAACGCCGTCGCCGAGGAACGTGAACGACAGCATGGTGACGGCGATGGCGATGGACGGAAAGACGCAGAGGTGCCAGTACGAGCGCAGGTACTGTTGCGACTCGCCCACCATCTGGCCCCAGGAGGGCGTGGGCGGGTTGATGCCGACGCCGATGAACGACAGCGCCGCCTCGGTGAAGATCGCCTCGGGGATCCCGAACGTCACCGACACGACGATGGGCGTGAGCGCGTTGGGCAGGATGTGGCGGCCCAGCAGGCGCCCGGAGCGGGCCCCCAGCGCGCGGGCCCCCTCCACGAACTCCTGGGCCTTGAGGCCGAGCACCTGGGCGCGCGTCTGCCGGGCGATGCCCACCCAGCCGGTGAGCCCGATGGCGATGAAGATGTTGGTGAGCCCGGCGCCGAGCATGGACATGACGAGGATGACGAAGAGCAGGTTCGGGAAGGCGTACATGACGTCGATGAAGCGCGTCAGGAAGAGATCGACTCGGCCGCCGAGAAAGCCCGAGAGCGCGCCGATGGGCAGGCCGATGAGCACGACGACCACCTGGGCCCCGAGCCCCACGAGCATCGAGATGCGCGCGCCGTAGATCATGCGCGAGAGCAGGTCGCGGCCGAGCTGGTCCGTCCCTAGCGGGTAGTCGCGCGAGGGCGCCTCGTTCAGCCGGCCGAAGTTGGTCTTGGTGTAAGGGTAGGGCGCCAGCACGTCGGCGAAGATCGCGATGAGGCAGAGGAGGGCGACCACGACGGCCCCGCCCATGGCCAGGCGGTTGCGCCGCAGGCGGCGGAGCGCGTCCCGCCCGAGACTCGTGCCCAGCGGCGGGGCCTCGCCCGTGGTCGCCATCGGGTTAGTAGCGGATCCTCGGGTCGAGCGCGCCGTAGAGCAGGTCGACCACGAGGTTCATCACGGCCAGGAAGGCGCCATAGGTCAGCACCACCGCCATGATCATCGGGTAGTCGCGTCCGGTCATCGAGAGCACGAAGAAGCCGCCCATGCCGGGGACGCGGAAGACCGACTCCACGAAGAAGGAGCCCGTGCCCACCGCGGCGAACATCGGCCCCAGCAGCGTCACCACGGGGATGAAGGCGTTCTTGAGGGCGTGCTTGAAGATCACCGGGCCCTCGCCGAGACCCTTGGCGCGTGCGGTCAGCGTGTACTCGGCGCGGATGACCTCCAGCATGCTCGCCCGCGTGAAGCGCGCGATGATGCCCAGCGGGCCGAGGGCCAGCGTGACCGTCGGCAGCACCCAGGCCCGGGGCGAGTCCCAGCCGCCCGTGGGGAAGAGCGGGATGACGAACGAGAACAGGATGATGAAGAAGACGGCCAGGACGAAGTTCGGCACGGCCACGCCAAACGTGGCCAGGCTCACGGAGAGGTAATCCCACGCGCGGTTCTGGTAGACGGCGGCCAGGATGCCGAGCATGAGCCCGCCGGCGATGGCCAGGGCCAGCGCCATCGTGCCCAGCAGCAGCGAGACCGGGAACGTCTCGGCCAGGATCTCGCGGACCGTGCGCGTCTTGTAGACGAAGGAGGTGCCGAAGTCGCCGCGGACGGCCTTGCCCACGAAGATCAGGAACTGCTCGTAGAGCGGCTTGCCGAGCCCGTAGTGCTCGGCGAGATTCCGCTGGGCCTCCGGCGACAGGGGATTGGCGCCCTCCGCCACGGGGTCGAGCGGGCTTCCGGGCGTGGCGTGCATCACCAGGAAGGTCACGAGCGCCATGGCCAGGAGCGTGGGCACCAGCCACAGGATGCGGCGAATGGCGTAAGTGAGCACCGGGCGTCGAGGTATACAATAACCCACCCAACCCCTCCCAACCGAGGAGCCAGACGATGCGCAAGCGAGCGTCCGTGGAGAGCGTGGCCGAGGCGTATCTGGAACTGCTGGCGGCGCGCCGGGTGGAGTACTTCTTCGGCAACGCCGGGACCGACTTCGCGCCCATCATCGAGGCCTACGCCCGGCGCGAGGCCCAGGGGCAGGTGCTGCCGCGCCCCATCACCGTCCCCCACGAGACCCCGGCCGTCGCCATGGCCCACGGCTACGCCATGGTCACCGGACGCCCCCAGGTGGTCATGGTCCACGTCACCGTGGGGACCGCCAACGCGCTCGGCGGCATCATCAACGCCGCCCGCTCCCGCGCGCCCATCCTCATGTCGGCCGGGCGGACGCCGATCACCGAGGGCGGCGTGCCCGGCGCCCGCAACCGCCACATCCACTGGGCGCAGGAGTCGTTCGACCAGGCGGCGACCGTGCGCGAGTACGTCAAGTGGGACTACGAGCTGCGCCTGGGCGGCCAGCTCGAGACGGTGGTGGACCGGGCGCTGGCCATCGCCCAGAGCACGCCGGCCGGTCCGGTCTACCTGACGCTGCCCCGGGAGGCGCTGTCCGAGCGGATGTCGGAGATCGAGTACTTCGACCCGCCGCGGCTGACCCCCGCCGCGGCTCAGGTGGCGGATCCAGCCGCGGTCGAGGAGGCGGCGCGGATCCTCGCCGGGAGCCGCAACCCGATCGCCATCGTGAAGTCGTCGGGCCGCGATCCCGGGGCGGTGGCGCCGCTGGCGACGCTCGCCGAGGCCCTGGGCATGCCGGTCTTCGAGCAGTTCTCCACGCATCTCTGCTTCCCCCAGACCCATCCGCTGTACGCCGGCGGCGATCCCGCGCCCTGCCTCGCCGAGGCGGACGCGATCGTCGTCGTGGAGGCCGATGCGCCCTGGTATCCCGATCTCAAGTCGCCCCGCCCGGAGACGCCGGTCATCCAGATCGGCGAGGACCCGCTCTACTCGCGCTATCCGATCCGCGGCTTCGCCGTCGACGTGGGGCTGGCGGGCGCGCCCCGCCTGACCCTGGGGGCGCTGGCGGCCGCCGTGGGGCGCGCGGGACTGGACGGACGCGTGGTCGCCGAGCGCCGCGCGGGCTGGGAGGCCGAGCACCGGAAGATCCAAGAGGCAGCGGCCGCGCGCGCGCAGGCGACGCGGAACGATCGCCCGATCGACATGGCCTGGCTCTCGCGCTGCGTGGGCGACGTCATCGAAGAGCGCACGATTGTCATCAACGAGTACGATCTGGACACGGCGCAGACGCGGCTCAGCACGCCCGGCAGCTACTTCAGCCAGTCACCGGCCTCCGGGCTCGGCTGGGGGCTCGGGGCCGCGCTGGGGGCCAAGCTCGCCGCGCCCGATCGGACCGTGGTCTGCTGCGTCGGCGACGGCGCCTACATCTTCGGCGCGCCCACGGCGGCGCACTGGGTGGCCCGGGCCTACAACATCCCCGTGCTCTTCGTGATCTTCAACAACCGCGCGTGGAACGCGGTGAAGCGCGCGGTCCAGTCGCACGCGCCCGAGGGCTGGTCGGTGCGGACCAAGACGATGCCGCTGAGCGACCTCGACCCCGCGCCCGACTATGAGCTGATCTGCCAGGCCTGCGGCGGCTGGGGCGAGCGCGTGGAGGATCCGGCGGCGCTGCCCGGCGCACTCGAGCGGGCGCTGCGCGTCGTGCGCGAGGAGAAGCGCCAGGCCCTGCTCAACGTGATCTGCAAGAAGCCGTGATGGAGGAGCAGACCATGACCATCATCGATGCCGACGGGCACGTGACCGAGTCCCAGGAGCAGCTGGCCAAGTACCTCGACGAGCCGTACCGCCGGCGGCCGCTGGCGTTCCCGTGGTTTCCCCAGGACGGGTGGGATCGGCGCCTGCTGGGGACGCTGGGGCAATTCGCGGGGACGGCCGATGCCTGGCTGAGCGCGCTCGACAAGGGCGGCATGGAGGCGACGGTCCTCTATCCCACGCTCGGGCTCTTCATGAGCTTCATCCGCGACCGGCAGTGGGCGGTGGCCCTCTGCCGTGCCTACAACACCCTCATGCACGAGGAGTTCATCAAGGTGAGCCCGCGGCTCCAGGCCGTCGCGCTCCTGCCCGTGCAGGACCCGGAGGCGGCGGCGAAGGAGCTGCGGCGGGCGGTGCGCGAGCTGGGCCACGTGGGCGCCATGCTGGCCGCCGACGGCAACCATCTGCTCGGCGACGAGCGGTTCGCGCCCATCTACGAGGAGGCGCAGCGGCTCGGCGTGATGCTGGGCGTCCACGCCTCCGGCTCCCACCTGGGCGGCAGCGGCGTGGACCTCTTCCCGCGCTTCATCCAGGCCCACACCTGCTCGCACGCCTTCGGCCAGATGCGCCAGCTCACGTCCGTCGTCTTCGAGGGCATCCCCGAGCGCTTCCCCGATCTCAAGATCGCCTTCCTGGAGGCCGGCTGCGGATGGGCGCCCTACTGGATGGAGCGGATGGACGACGAGTACGCCAAGCGCGCGGTCGAGGCGCCGGTGCTGAAGAAGAAGCCGAGCGAGTACGTGCGAAGCGGCACCATCTACTTCTCGTGCGAGGCCGACGAGTGGCTGCTGCCGCAGGCGATGAAGCTGGTGGGCGACAACCAGATCGTCTACGCCTCCGACTTTCCGCACTGGGACAACAGCTACCCGGACTCGCTCGACGAGATCCGGAACCGCGGCGACCTCGCCGACGAGCAGAAGCGGAAGATCTTCGGCGCCAACGCCCGGCGGCTGTACGGGCTCTCGTGATGGAGCTGATCGGCCGGATGCTGGACGGCTCGATTCCCTACGATCCGAAGGGGGCGGAGCCGAAGCCGGGCCCGTTCGGGTTCCAATTGCGCCAGGACGACAAGATCGAGCACCTGCAGCGCGTGCCGCTGCTCTCCGGCTGCACGCAACGCCAGCTCCGCTCCATCGCCCGGATCGCCGAAGTCCAGGAGGTGCCCGCCGGCACCGTGCTCACGCGCGTCGGCGAGCCGGGGGAGGAGTTCTTCCTCATCGTTGACGGCAAGGTGCAGGTGGAGGTGTCGGCGCGGAAGCGCGTGCGCCTGGGGCCCGGCAAGTTCTTCGGCGAGATGAGCATGCTCGACGGGGGCCCGCGCTCGGCGACGGTGGTGGCGGAGACGGCGCTCCGGCTGCTGGTCATCAAGCGCAGCGACTTCTCCCTGCTGCTGAGCAAGGCCTCCGACCTGACGCGGAGCCTGCTCACCGTCTTGTCGCAGCGCGTGCGACAGGCCGAGCAGGCGCCGCACGCCTGACCGGTGGCGCCGGCTCAAGAGCGCCAGCGGGACCAGGAGATCGTGATCTATCCGGCCCGGGGGCGGCTGGTGACGGCTGCCGTCCTGGCCGCCGGCTTTGCGGTCCTCAGCCTCGCCATCGTCCTCCTCCCTGACACGTTCCGGACCAACGTGGGGGACCGCCTGATCATGGGCGCCGGCGTGCTGTTCTTCGGGGGCCTCTCCCTGTTCTTGGTGCTCCGGCTGAGGCGACCTCTGCTCGTGATCTCTCGCGAGGGACTCATCGCCCACACCCCTTTCCTGAGATCTGGCCTGATCCGGTGGAACGACGTCCGGGAGGTCGTCATCCACCGGTTCATGCGCCAGCGATTTCTGGGTATCGTGCCGGCATCCATGGACACGCTGCTGGCGCGGCGGAGCCCGGCCTGGCGATGGCTGCTGCGGGTGAACTACGGGCTGACCCGGGCCCCCATCAATATCCCCGAGCGGCTCCTGCCGATGTCACTCGAGGAGCTGCTGGCAATCGTCGATCGCTATCGCCGTCCCTGACCGGCTCCGCGCGCCGAGCCGGCTACTCTTCGTCGTCGTTCTCGTCCTGCTCCGCGGCACCGGGCGCCTGCGGAGGATCCGGCGCCCGGTGGAGCTGCCCTGGCGTGGCCAGCCAGTCGCTCTCGACCCAGCGCAGCGCCTTGCGGAGCGCCGCCTCCACGGCCGGTCGGTCACCGGCCTCCAGCGCGATCAGCGCTTCCGAGAGCAGGTCTTGGAGCTCGAAGTGGCGGGTGTCCACCCGCTCACAAAAAGCGGCGGTGCTTCCGCTCGTCGGGCAGGTCCAGGCCGAGGGCCAGGAGCTTGCGGTCGACATACGCCTTGTAGGCCTGGCGGATCTCGGCGTTGCCGACGGACTTGAGCCCCCAGTGGATGAACTTGGGCGCGTTCGGCGAGTCCGAGCGTCCGAACATGTCGAGCGCGGCCGGGTACCACTTGTCCAGGAGCTTCTGGGCCAGCGCCTTGCCGGCGCGCGTGGAGCAGATCTCGGTGAGGAAGTAGTAGCCCATCTCCGAGTGGCCCAGCTCGTCGCGCTCGACCGTCGCCGACATCTTCTGGAGCGGGACGTAGGACGACTCGCGCCAGTCGCGGGCGTGGAAGGCCCCGTTGAGATCGACGAAGAAGTGGAAGCAGGCGTCGTCGGCCCACGTCTCCCGCGGCAGGTGGAAGGCGTAGTGCGCGTAGGGCACGTCGCGCAGGGCGAAGTCGTGGTCGAGGCCTACCGCCAGGCGATGGAACATGATCGCGTGCTTGAGCTCCTCGGCCAGGTACTCGGCTTTGAGCAGCTTCATCTCGCGGCTGGGGAAGAGCGCCTCGGCGATGTCGAGGCAGGTGGCCATGAAGCCGAGGAAGGACTTGTTGCCGGCGCGCTCGCCCTCGTGACGCAGCATCTTGAGCAGCAGGGCCTTGTACTCCTCCGGCAGCGGCTGGCCCTCGTCGAAGCGATGGGCGGGACGGCTCGCCGGGCCGGTGAACTTCGGCAGCGGGTCGCCCTGGGCGTAAGCCTTCCGCCAGAGCGGCCACAGGTCCGTGCGTCCGCGCTCCTCGGCGTCTCGGATGATCTCCATCTCGCTCATGACCGCGCCCCTTCCGTGAGTCCGCCGTAGCGCGCCTGGCTCCGGCGCCAGCGCTCCGGGTCCAGGCGCTGGGTGGTGTCGCGCTGGTGGCCGCAGGCGCAGCCCAGCAGGCCCGCGGCGTACAGGTCGAACTGCTCGTCGACGATCTGGCGGGCCATGCCGGGCAGGAGCCGGTCGCCGACGTTGCCCACCATCCTGCCACAGCCGGCGCACAACAGGCGGTAATAGGTGCCGTAGGCGACGGGCTGATCGAGCCGGATCCCCACCGCCTGGTAGGCTTGACGGATCTCCTCGACGATCTCGCTCATGACGGGACTCCTCCGGCGTGCCTGATGGCGAGGTCCCGCGTCAGCCGTAACTCGCCGAGGTGAATGGCCGCGTGCCGGATGCTCTCCACGAGGGCCTCCCGCCGCGAGATCTCGTGGGGATGACCGGTGCCCCACAGCTCCTTCGCAGGCAGGAGTCGCTCGTCGAGCGCGCCCGCGACCGGGGCAGCCAGCGCGGCACCGATCTCCCGCCAGAGCTGCCGGAGCTGGTCGATGATCTCTTTCGGATCGAGGCCAGAGGCAATGAACTCCGAGTCGCGGTCGCGCTGGACTGGGCGGCCACAACCGAAGCCGAGCGCGTAGACCCGGGTACTCGCGAGAACGTGCGCGGCGATGGCGCAGGCGCTGTTCGGAGCAGGGGTGGCCGGACGCCAGTTGAACTGCGCGGGGGTGAGGCCGGCCAGCGAGATGCAGACCTGGTCGAGGATGAAGCGTAGCTCTCGAGCATAGGTGTCGAGCTCGGCTTGCATGGGCGAACTCTCCTTTAACCGGGGAGGCCCACCGACACGGCACTAG
>DASYUQ010000119.1 GCA_036001065.1 Candidatus Methylomirabilota bacterium | reverse complement strand
GGTCACGTCGACCGTGGCGCCGCTCTCGGGGTCGACGACGACGGGGCGGGTGAACCGCACCTGGTAGTCGGCGATTCGGCCGGGGTCGCCCACCCAATCGACCACGGGCTGCACCGCGAGTCCCATGGTGAGCATGCCGTGCGCGAGCACGCCCGGCAGGCCCACCGACTGGGCGATGTCGTCGCGGTAGTGGATGGGGTTGAAGTCGCCCGAGGCGCCGGCGTAGCGGGTGAGCTGGATCTGCTGGATCGGACCCTTGACGAGCGGCGGAATCTCGTCGCCGACCTGGACGTCCTCGAAGTACACCTTTGCGTACTTCATCGTCGCCCTACAGGCGAACGACCGTCACCTGGCGCATCGTGGCCACGATCTCATTGGTCCGGTCGGTCACGGCCGTCTCGCGCACGACGAAGGCCAGGGGCCCGCTGCGACCGGTCTTCTCGTAGACGTCGAGCACCTTCGTCCGGCAGAGGTAGGTCTCGCCCGGCGTGAGCTGGCGGACGATCTCGAACTCCTGCTCGCCGTGGAGCACGCGCGAGATGTCCACGCCCAGGTCGCGCAGCAGCGCGCTCGAGTCGGCGACCTCGTGGCGGAAGGAGATCGCGAAGGTCGGCGGGGCGATGACGTCGCCCCAGGGGGAGGCGCGCCCGACGCTGTCGTCGAGGTAGATCGGGTTGAGGTCGCCGATGGCCCGGGCCAACTCCTTGATCTTGCCGCGCTCGACGGTGACCGCGTACGGCGGATACTCCTTGCCGCGGATGCCCCGGTTGATCGCGATGGGCATCAGCCCTGGCCCTTCTTCATCGCCCGGGCCAGGAACCGGTCGAGGTCGGCGACGACGAAGCGCTCGTGCCGCCCCTCGGCGATCTTCTCCTTCTCGTCCCAGGCCTCGACGGCGAAGAGGTAGCGCCGGCCGTCCGTCTCCAGCAGCGTCGCCTTCGCCCGCGCCTTCATGCCCACCGGCGTCGCCGCCAGGTGGCGCATCTCCACCATGGTGCCGACCGTGGCCGCGCCGGGGGGCAGGTGCGGCTTGATGACCGCGTGGGCGGCGTCCTCCAGCAGCCCGATGACGAAGGGCGTGGCCAGGACGCGCACGCCGCGATTGCCCATCGCCTCGGCGGTGCGATCGGGCTTGACGGTGATCGAGACTTCCGCGGTGGCGCCGGGCTTGGGATCCATCGTAGGCTTTTTACCGCGAGACGAGCAGGAACTGCAAGCCCATGAGCAGCAACAAGATTTCGACGAGGGCGAGGAACACGCGATCGCTCATGCGGTCGAGCAGACGGCGCGCGAACCAGGAGCCGGCGAACATGGTGCCCCCCAGCACGGCGCCGATGGTCACCGTCTCCCACGTGAGGAGCGCATACCGCGCGAAGGCGACGGTCCGGGTGGCGTGCATGCCGAAGGTGCAGACGGCCTCGGTGGCGATGAAGGCGCCGCGCCGGAGCCCGTAGGCGATGAAGAACGGCGTCATCACCGGCCCCGTGGTGACGACGATCGCCGAGAGCACGCCGATGAACGCGCCCAGCCACGGGAAGTGGGCTAGCCGCATGCGGAAGTAGCGGCTCAGCAGCAGCCGGCGCAGGGGTACCGCGGCGATCAGGAACCCGCCCATGATCCAGCGCAGCGAGTCGCTGGGGGCGCCGGCGTAGAGCGCGGCGCCGACGGCGGTGGCGGGGACGGCGCCGGCCAGGAAGCGGACGACGACGCTGCGGTTGACCTCGCCCCGGCTCCACCAGATGCGCGAGAGGTTGCCCAGCAGCATCGTCACGGTGAGCACGGGCGCGGCCGCCCGGAGCCCGAGGGTCCAGGCCACGAGGGGCAGCAGGATGACGCCGGCGCCGAATCCGGCGACGCCTCCCACGACCGACCCGAAGAGCGCGCCCCCGATCAGAACCGCCCAGCCGAGCGGGTCCGGGAAGAGCATTCGTGCCATCATACGCCACGTGCCCAGGTGGCTCGCGGCGGCCGGCGCCTTCGTCGTGTCGCTCGACTCCACGGTCAACCTCGCGTTTCCGGCCATGGCGCGGGCGTTCGACGCGCCGCCCGAGCGCGTGCGTTGGGTCATCATCTGCTACGTCCTGTCGTACGCGCTCCTGTCGTTCGTCGGCGGCGCCGCCGGCGATCGGGTCGGCCACGGGCGCGTGTTCCGGGCGGGGATCGCGCTGGGCGCCGTCGGGTACGTCGTGTGCGGCACGGCGCTGACGTTTAGTTGGCTGCTCGGGGGCCGCGTCGTCCAGGGCGTCGGGGCCGGGCTCGTCTACGGCACGACGCCGGCGCTGGTGACGTTCGGCGTCGAGCCGGCGGGGCGCGGTCGCGCGCTGGGGTTCCTCAACGGGGCCATCGGCCTCGCCTTCGCCGTGGGACCGCTGCTGGCCGGCGCGCTGGTGGGGCGCTGGGGCTGGCCGGTCGTGTTTCACCTGCGCCTGCCGCTGGCCCTCGTCGTGCTCGCCTGGGCCGTCGCTCGGATGCCGGTGGCCCGCGTGGCCGCCGCGTCGCCCCTCGTCGGCGCCGGCGACGTGGCGCGCGTCTCGGTCCTGAGAGCCGGGGCGCTGGCTTTCCTGGCCAATGCCGGGATCTTCGCGATCTGGCTGCTGGCGCCCTTCTACCTGCTGGAGCGCCGCGGCCTGGACGCGCTGATGGGCGGGGCCCTCTTCACGCTGACGCCGCTGGGCACGGCCGTGGCGGCGCCGGTGGCCGGCTGGATCGCCGACCGCGTGGGGCCGTGGAGACCGATGCAGGCCGGGCTCGTCCTGGAAGCGGCGGGGCTCTTCGCGATGTCGCGCGCCGATGCCGCCACG
>DASYUQ010000118.1 GCA_036001065.1 Candidatus Methylomirabilota bacterium | reverse complement strand
ACCGGATTCTTCGCGTCTTCGCGTGGGCGCGCCTCGTGCTGGCCGGGCTCCTGGCCGTCCTCGTGCCTCTCATGCCGCCCGACTTCGTACCGAGAGTGAACACCGGCATTCTCTTCGCGGTGTTCTCGCTCGTCGCGGCGTCTTCGGGCGCCCTGCTCCTGCGCGGCTCGGTCGGCCGCCCACGCCGCGCGGCGTGGTACGTCTGTCTGCTCGACGCCACACTCATCACCGCGGTGGTGGCCGCGACCGGCGGCGGTCGGTCGATCCTGGCGTTCCTTTATGTCCTGCTGGTGACGGGTGCCTGCGTGCTCCTCTCCCGCGCCGGAGGCTTGGTCATTGCGGCGCTGGCCAGCACGCTCTACAGCAGCCTTGTTTTCGTTCGCACCGTGGTTCCAGTGACACACTTTTGGGAGCCCGCCGGCGAAGGGGTGGCGCTCGAAGTACTGGCGATGTTCGTCAACACTGGAACGCTCCTGGTCGTCGCGATCGTGGCCGGCGGTCTGGCGGAACGTTTCCTGACCACCCGCCGGGAGCTCGAGACGCGGCAGAAGGATTTGAGCGACCTCCAGGTCTACAAGGACCTCATCTTCCAGTCGGTCAGCACTGGATTGATCGCGCTCGACCAGAACCACGTCATCACCGCCTTCAATCGAGCCGCGGAAGCCATCACCGGACGGCCCGCCGAGCAAGCGATCGGGCGCCCCTGGCCGGCCATCTTCGGGGACGCCCTTCCGCTCGCCGACGTCGACACGGCGATTTCCGATAACCTCAAGACCTCCATCTGGCGCGAGATCGAGCTAGGCCGGCCCGGTGGCGCCCGCGTTCCCGTCCGCGTCACCTGCTCCGCCCTGGTGTCCGGCAAGGGCAACCGGGTCGGCTTGATCGCGGCCTGCGAGGACCTTTCGGCCATGCGTGAAATGGAGGCGAGGATGCGCCGGGCGGACCGCCTGGCCAGCCTCGGCCGCATGGCAGCAAATATCGCGCACGAGATCCGCAATCCCCTGGCCTCCCTGACCGGTGCCATAGAGGTCCTGACCAGCAATATTGCCGCGGAAGAAACGCGGGACAGGCTGGCCGGAATCGTCCTTCGCGAATCGGACCGGCTCAACCAGATCATCAGGGGGTTCCTCGAGTACGCCCGGCCGGCGCCCCTGGCTCTCGACACCCTCGACGTGGCGCATGTCCTGGACGACGTGCTGCTGCTGCTCGAGCATCGCGCGACGTCGCCCTCGCTCAAGATCACCCGCGACTTTCCTCCCTCGATCCCGTGGCGCATCGATGGAGATCAGTTCAAGCAAGCGCTCTGGAATCTCTGCCTCAACGCGGCCGAGGCCATGCCCGAGGGCGGCGAGCTTTCCGTGGGAGCGGTCGTCCAGGGGAATCGCCTCGAGGTGAGCGTGACCGACACCGGGGAGGGCATCGCCCCGGCGGATCTTCAGCATGTGTTCGAGCCCTTCTTTTCGACCAAGCCCGAGGGCACCGGGCTGGGGCTGGCCCTGGTGCACCGGATCGTCCGCGACCACGGCGGGGACATCGGCGTCCGCAGCTCGCCCGGCCTCGGCACGACGTTCACCATCACCCTTCTGGCGGGAGGCGCCTGAGATGCGGGTGCTCGTCGTCGACGATGAGCGCAGCATGCGCGATCTGCTGGCCATCATGCTGCGGCAGAGCGGGTACGACGTCACCGTCGCCGAGAGCGGCGAGAGCGCCCTCGGTGCGCTCAAGGCGGAGGCGTTCGACCTCGTCATCACCGACCTGCGGATGCGCAAGACCGACGGCCTGGCCGTGCTCCGGGCCACCAAGCAGCACTCGCCGCAGACCATCGTCCTGGTCGTCACGGCGTACGCCTCGACGGAGACCGCTGTCGAGGCCATGAAGCTCGGCGCGTACGACTACATCACGAAACCGTTCAAGCTGGAGGCGATCCGGCTCACCATCGAGAAGGCGCTCGAGCGCAAGCGGCTGCAGGACGAGAACATCGTGCTGAAGCAGCAGCTCCGGAAGGAGCGGGGCTTCGAAAACTTCATCGGCCGTAGCCGCAAGATGCTCGAGCTGTTCGAGACGATCCGCAAGATCGCCGATTCCACCTCGACCGTCATGGTCACGGGCGAAAGCGGCACGGGCAAGGAGCTGGCGGCGGTGGCGATCCACCACGAGAGCCCGCGGCGGAACGCGCCCTTCATCTCGGTCAACTGCGGCGCCATCCCCGAAGGCTTGATGGAGTCCGAGCTGTTCGGCCACCTGAAGGGCGCCTTCACCGGCGCCGTGGCCAGCACGCCGGGTCTGTTCACGGCCGCCGAGGGCGGCACGTTGTTCCTCGACGAGATCACCGAAGTCCCGCACTCCGTCCAGGTGAAGCTCTTGCGGGCGATCCAGGAGCGCGAGGTGCGGAGGGTCGGGGACACTCACGACCTCAAGATCGACGTGCGGCTCATCGCAGCGTCCAACCGTGATCTCACGCGCGCCATGGCTGACGGCCTTTTGCGGGAGGACCTCTTTTACCGACTGAACGTGATCCCCGTCCACCTGCCGCCGCTCCGCGAGCGCCGCGAGGACATCCCGCTCCTAGTCGCCCACTTCATCGAGAAGATCTCGAAGGCGGTAGGCAAGAGCGCCCAAGGGGTCACCCCGGAGACGCTGGCGATCCTCGAAGGCTATCTCTGGCCCGGGAACATCCGGGAGCTCGAGAACGTGATCGAGCGCGCGATCGTCCTGGGCAATGGCGAGATGATCACGCCCGATGCGTTGCCTCCGAACCTGACCCGACCCGCCGACCCCAAGGACGTCCTGCTCGACATCCCCGACAACGGCCTCGATCTGGAGGCACACCTGGAGCGCATCGAGCAGCGGTACATCCAGCAAGCGCTCGAGCGCACGGGCGGTAATCAGACACGGGCCGCCGAGGTTCTCGGCCTCAGCTTCCGCCAGTTCCGCTACAAGTTGCAGAAGTACGGGCATCACGGCGACCG
>DASYUQ010000117.1 GCA_036001065.1 Candidatus Methylomirabilota bacterium | reverse complement strand
TCGGGGTCAGAAGAACCGGTACGTCACACCGACGTAGGGACCGTACCGCTCGATGATGATTTCGTTGAGCCTCGACTTCGCAGTGCCCGTCACGCCGCGGGCGACCGTGTCGCCATCGCCCGAGTCGATTCGCCAGTACCGAAAGCCGGCCTCGGCCGAGAGCCCACGCCAGACGCTGTAGCTCAGCCCTGCGTCAAGCTGGACGCCGAAGCCGCCCTGGGCTTCCGCCACGAAGCTGGGGTCCTGCTTGAGGTCGGACCTGAGCAGGTGGACGTCCTCGAGCCGGGAGTAGGACCAGGGCAGGATCACCGCGCTCAGCTTGGCCGCGAGCCCCCGGTACACCGGGACCCGGGCCCGCCCGCCGACGCGGAGGCTCTGCCAGGTGAACTCCTCGCGGATGACCTCGACGCTCGTCGGGATCCCGACCGGGACGGAGGGAGGAGGAGGGTTTCGGACGGGGATGAAGCCTTTGGCCCCGGAGGCCTCGTACTCCTCGCGCCAGTATTGATAGCCGACGAAGAGGTCGACGTACCCGAGCGACGCCGGCGTCCGGGGATCGCCCCAGGTGAACACCCGGAGGCCGACGTCGGTGTTCATGTAGAACAGGCCGTCGCCCGTGACGTCGGAGCGGGTCCGCCCCGTTTGCCCTTGCCTGTCGTCCAGGGCGAAGTCCTCGTCGATCAGGACACCCTGGTTGACGATGCCCCCGCCCAAGCTACCGAGCAGCACGATACGCTTCCAGACGACCTCGGCGTTGACCTCGGCCACGAAGCTGTCCACCCCGCGCCATCTGAGCTCGGAGAGCACGTTGGGGGATCCGCTGGAGTCCGCCACGCTCCACTTGGTCCTGCCGGTGGTGACGACGCCGCGGCCTCCCACCGTGAACGACAGGTCCGACGGCGCCGGAGTCGGCTGCTGGGCGACCGCCATCGAGCTGGACACCCACAGAAGAGCGACTGCAACGAGGGAGCTCCTCAGGGTCCCCATCACTGGTATCTCCAGCGTCACCAGCGGTAACCGCTGTCCTCCCCCCGGCGCCCTTTGTCGTCGCTCCGGCGCTCGTTGGTCGGCCGTCCCCGGCGCGGGCCGCCGGGCCGGCGCGGATCCCCCTCACCGCTTCCGCGGCGCCGCTCGCCCCGACCTTGTCCGCCCCGCCCGGGCCCCCGCGTCTCGCCCCAGGGGCGATCGCCACCCCCCCCACCCCCGCGCGGCGGAAAGCCGCCGCCACCGCCGCCGGCGCCGCCGCCGCCGAAGCCTCCCCGGCTGGATGGCGGACCGCTCGGCCGACGCGCCGGAGCGGTTCCCCGAGCGCCGCGCGGCGTTGCCTTGTCGACGCGGATCGCCCGTCCGTCGAGCATCGAGCCGCTCAGCCCGCTGATGGCGCGCTCCGCCTCCTCGGTCGTCGACATCTCCACGAACCCGAAGCCACGCGAGCGACCGGTCTCGCGATCGGTCATGACCAGGGCGGAGGCGACGGTGCCGAAGCGTGCGAACGCCTCGCGCAGGCTCTCGTTCGAGGTGGTGAACGAGAGGCCTCCGACGAACAGCTTCACGGACATGTCGGGGCTCCTTTCACGGCGATCAGCGCCCGCGGCTGGCCCAGGCCAACAGGTCGGCCAGCGGCCGGGCATTGAGGACCTGGGCCGGGCCGATCCACGCGCGCCGGGCGATCCCGAGGCCCAGCTCGAGATTGTCGAGGTTGGAGAGATAGTGGGTGTCGGTGTTCACGGCGATGGGAATGCCCAGCTCGCCCGCCCGGCGGGCGTGGACGTCGGCCAGGTCCATCCGTTCGGGCGACGAGTTGATCTCGATGGCCTTGCCGTGCCGCCTCGCCGCGGCGAAGACCGCCTCCAGATCGACGTCATATGGATCGCGCGTTCCGATGAGCCGGCCGGTCGGGTGCGCCAGGATGTCGACGTGCGGGTTTTCGAGCGCGCGTACGATGCGCGCGGTCATCTCCTGGCGCGTCTGTTTGAAGCGGGAGTGCACGGCCGCGAGCACGATGTCCAGCTCGCGCAGCACCTCGTCGGGGAAGTCCATCGTCCCGTCCGCGAGGATATCGCATTCGCTGCCCGTCAGGATGCGGATCTTGAAGCGGGGCTGCAGCTCGCGGATCTTCTGGCCCTGGGCGCGCAGCTCGTCCTCGGTCAGCCCCCCGGCCACCGTCGCCGACCTGGAGTGGTCGGAGACGATGATGTACTCGTAGCCGCGGGCCTGGGCCGCCTCGACCAACTGCTCCAGCGGGTGATGGCCGTCCGACCAGTCGGTATGGGCGTGGAGATCGCCGCGAATCGCGGCGGCGGTGACCACCGGGGGCAGGCGGCCGGCCCGGGCCGCCTCGATCTCGCCCGTGTTCTCGCGCAGCTCGGGCGGGATCCAGCCGAGTCCGATGGCCGCGTAGACCTCCTCCTCGGTGGCGCCGCCGACCCGCGCGCCCGTCTTCTCCTGGAAGACGCCGTACTCGCTGATGCTCATCCCCTGGCGCCGCGCCAGTTCGCGCACCCGCACGTTGTGGTCCTTGGAGCCGGTGAAGTACTGCAGGGCCGCGCCGAAGGTCTCGGGCTCGACGACCCGGAGGTCCACCTGGAGGCCCTCCTGGTGGCGCACCGAGGCCTTGGTCTCCCCCTGGGCGACGACCTCGATGACGGAGGGCAGGGTGACGAAGGTCTTGATGACCCGGCTGGGATCGGTGGAGGTGACGAGGAGGTCGATGTCCTTGACCGTCTCGCGCAGGCGGCGGAGCGAGCCGGCCACCTCGATGCGCTCCACGCCGCCGTGGGCGCGGAGCGTCTCGACCAGCCGCGCCGCGATCTGCCGTGCCTTGCCGAGCAGGGTGCGCGACTGCCCTGCCTTCCAGATGGCGATGCCCTTGAGGATGTTCTCGCAGGTCTTCTGGCGGACGCCCGGCACTTTGAGGATCTCCCCGGACCGGCAGATCTCCTCCAGGCGCTCGATGGAGTCCACCCCCAGCCGGTCGTAGAGGAGCTTGGCCGTCCGGGGCCCGAGTCCGCGGACCTCGAGCAGGGTGGGGAAGCTCGCGGGCAGCTCGGCGCGCATGGCCTCCAGTTGGGCGATCTTGCGGGTGGCCAGGTACTCCTCGATGCGGGCGGCGAGATCGCGGCCGATGCCCGGCAGCCTGGTCAGCTCTTTGCGCGCGGCCACCGCCGCGACGTCCTCGGCCAGCGTCTCGAGCGTCTGGGCGGCGCGCTGGTAGGCGCGGATCCGGAAGACGCTCTCGTTCTTCACCTCGAGGAGCGTGGCGATCTCGTAGAAGAGCCGCGCGATCTCGAAGTTTTTCACAGCCTCATGATACACTCGCCTCCGCCGTGATCGCCGCTTGGTGCTGGGAGCTGATCGAGCCCTATCTCAGACGGAATCTCCTCAACGGGGGCGTGGAGCGCCCCACGCGTCGACAGCTCCTGGAGGAGTTCGCCCGGGTGTGGCCCCAGCTCACGGCGACGATCGGGGTGCAGGAGCCCTTTGCCGGCACCATCCGCTTCAAGTGGCTGGTGCGCCTGGAGGCGTGCGAGATGGAGCCGTTTCTCGAGGACCCCACGAGCTGGATCCGCGCCCGCTACGGCGGCGGCAAGTTCAAGATGAACCTCCACCAGGGAATGCACTTCCTCAACACCAAGAACTTCAAGCCTGACGGGGAGCCGCTCTGGAAGTCCGCCCCGGAGCTCGCGCTGGACTGATGCCGCCCGCGGGACCAGCCGGATCCGGCGACCACGAGGTCGGCGCCGCCGTCTCCGTGTGGCGATGGCTCATACACCGCGGTGCGCCTCGTCGTCCGCGGCGCGAACGGGTCGGCGGACCCGGCTGGTCCCGCGGGCGGCACCAACTGAGGAGGCTGCTTCATGGCTGATGACACGCGAAAGCTGTTGAAAATTTTCGGGGTGGCGGTGACGAATCTGGAGGATGCCATCGATCGGAAGGCGCCGCGCGAGGAGATCATGAAGCTCGATCAGGAGGTCGCCGAGCGGACGCGCGAGATCATCGCGCTGGTCGAGCGCCTCCGGAGCCGCCGCATCGCGTGAGCCGGCTCGTCGACGCGTCCGGCGTCGCGCTCGCGCTCCCGCCGGGCCGGCCGCCGCGACGCCTGGTCTCGCTGATCCCCAGCACCACCGAGACGCTCTGCGCCCTGGGCCTGGCCGATGCCCTGGTCGGGGTCACCGTCTACTGCCGCGAGCCCGCCGACGTCGTCCGCGCCAAGACGCGTATCGGCGGCGAGAAGAATCCCGATCTCGAGAAGATCCGCGGGCTCCGGCCGGATCTCGTCGTCGCCAACATCGAGGAGAACGTCCGGGAGCACATCGACACGCTGCGGGGCTGGGGGATTCCCGTGTGGGTCACGTATCCAAGAACGGTGGCCGACGCCATCCAGATGGTCTCGGACCTGGGCGAGGTGACGGGCACGCAGGCGCGGGCGGCCCAGATTGCCGGGGAGCTGCAGACGCTGTACGCGGAGGTCGCCGCGGCGACGCGGCGGCATGCCCCCGCCCGCGCCTTCTACGCGATCTGGCGCGATCCCTACATGACGATCAACCGGGACACCTACATCCACGACGTGCTCCACGTGTGCGGCGCCGCCAACGTCTTCGCCGACCATCCCCAGCGCTATCCGACAGTCAGCCTCGACGAGGTCGCCGCCCGCCGGCCCGAGGTGATCGTGCTGCCCGACGAGCCCTTCCGCTTCCGCCCCGTCCATCTCCGGGACTTTGCACCGTACCCGGACATCCCGGCCGTGCGGGAGGGGCGGATTCACCTGGTGGACGGCAAGCCCTTCTCCTGGCACGGGCCCCGCATCGCCGAGGCCCTGCGCACGCTGCCCGCGCTCTTCGCCCGCTAGGTAGATCGGAGGGGGCGGACGTTACGGCCCCCTCCGCGATCCATACCACCCCATAGGCTGCGCGGGCGAAGCCCGCTCGCACAGCGGTCACCCCGACCCGCTCCTGACGAGTCTAAGTCTAGGTGGCTGGGCCCTCCGGGCGGGCTTCGCTGGATTTCTTGAGATCGAGGATCGGCTCGAGCCCCGGTGGTTGATCGGCGATCTCCAGGCGCGTGATCCCCCGCATGTGCGAGATCATCTCGCTGATTCGCCGGCCGGCGATGATGGCCTGCTCGATGTGCCCGCGCGCGGCGTCGTCGCCGCGGAAGTGCCGGGCCAGGAGCTCGAGGCGACCGATGACGACGGATAGCGGGTTGTTGATCTCGTGCGCCGCCGCGTTGGCCAGACGCGCGACCGACCGGAGCGCTTCGGCCTGGCGTTCGGCTTCCTCGGCGCGCTTGCGTTCGGTGACGTCCTCCTGGACGCCCTCGTAATAGAGCACGCGGCCGGCCAGGTACCGGACGACCCGGGCGCTCTTGCGCGCCCAGATGAGACGCCCGTCGCGCCGGCGCAGCCGGACCTCGAAGTCGCGGGCGATGCCCTCCCGCTCGAGCAGGGCCAGCCAGCGCTGGAGGTCCTGGGGGCTCGCGTAGTGCTCGGCCACGCTGACGCCCAGCAGCGCCTCACGGTTGGGGTAGCCCAGCATCTGGGCCAGGGCCGTGTTGGCATCGAGGAGCTTGCCCTCGGGCGTCTCCCGATAGAGCCCGACCGGCACGCGATCGAACAGGCTCCGATAGCGCTCTTCGGCGTCCTCGGCCAGCAGGCGCCGCTCGTCGGCCTCGTGGAAGAGGCGGGCGTTCTCCAGCGCCAGCGCCGCCTGGTCGGCGAAGGCCTGGGCGAGACCGATCGCCGTGTCGTCGAAGACGCGGCCCAGACGATCGCCGACGGCGAGGGCGCCGATCACCCGGTCCTGGACGAGGAAGGGCACGGCCAGCACCGCGCGGTAGTCCGACCGTTCCACGTAGACGCGCGAGCCCTCCCAGAAGGTGATCCGGGGATCCGCCAGGGCGTCGGGCGTCACCACCGGCGCCTTTTGCCTGACCGCCAGGCCGGGCACGCCGGTGCCACGGGGCAGCACGAGGGGATATTCGAACGTTGCCGTCGGCGCTGCGGAGGTGGCCATCACCACCAGGTCGCCGGATTCCGGTTCGAGCCGGTAGACGCCGGCCGATCGCACGTCGAGCAGGGCCCGCACGGTTTCGGCGATCTGCTCGGCGACGACGCCAAGATCGAGCGTCTGCGAGAGCAGGCGGCCGACCTCGGCCAGCGCTTCGGCCTCCCGGCGGCGGGCTTCGCTGGCGGCGAAGAGCCGGGCGTTGCGGATGGCGACGGCGGCGTGGGCGACGAGGCCGTCTAGCACCTCTGTTTCGTTCTGATCGAAGTGGAAGGGCTCGTGGGCCGTCATGGCCAGCACCGCGAGGAATGTCTCGCCCAGCATCACGGGAGTGGCGAAGTAGCTCTTGAGGCCGTGGGCGCGCCACCATTCGAGCGCGAAGAATCGCGGGTCGGCGAAGACGTCGGGAACGTGGATCGACTGGCGGTGCGTCGCCACATACCCGAGGCCGCCCTGATCGAAGCTCACGCTCCTCGTGGGGAAATCCGCGAACAGGTCCGGATCGGAGAAGCCGCCGAGCTCCAGCCGTCGGGCGCTCTCGTCGACGATCCAGAAGGAGACGGCCGGCACTTTCATCAGCTCGGCGGCCGCGCGGGCGATGGCGGACAGGACCTCGTCGATGTGGAGGGACGACGAGACGAGCCGGTTCAGCCGGGCCAGGGCGCGGAGTCGGGCTTCTTGGGTGTTCTCGGACCGTGGCGCGGCCATGAGCAGAGATAGTATGCCCGAGGTCGGGCGTTCTACCCCTCTTCCTCGGCGGCGCCGATCGCGCGGCGCGCCTCGATCAGCGCCAGCAGCCGACCGGGGCTCACCGGCGTCGACGTGATGCGGACGCCGAAGGGCTGGAGCGCGTCCTCGATCGCGTTGGCGATGGCCGCCGGCGGCGAGATCGCGCCGCCTTCGCCCAGGCCCTTGGCGCCCAGCGGGTTGCGGGGCGACGGGCACTCCAGGTGGACGGTGTCGATCGGCGGCAGCTCCACCGCGGTGGGGATCAGGTAGTCCATGAGGCTGCCGGTCAGGAGCTGGCCCTGCTCGTCGTAGACCATCTCCTCGAAGAGCGCTCCGCCCACCCCTTGGGCCACGCCACCGTGCACCTGACCTTCGACGATGAGCGGGTTGATGACCTTCCCGCAGTCGTGGGCGACGACGTACTTCATCAGGCGCGTGTGGCCGGTGCCGATGTCCACCTCCACCTGGGCGACGTGGACGGCGCTGGCGTAGGTCACGGTGGGGACGTGATGGTAGGCGCTCGCTTCGAAATCGGGCGTCGCCACCCCCGGCTGGGCGAACGTCGGGATGGAGGCCTGGATGACGCGCGCGAGGGGAACCGCCGAGGCGGGCGCGCCGCGGACGAAGACGCGCCCGTCCTCGATCTCCACGTCGGCCGGCGCCGCCTCCAGGAGCGCGGCGGCGGCCCGCACCAGCTTGTCCCGCACCTCGCGCGCCGCGTCGGCGATCGAGCTGCCGGCGGTGACGCCGCTGCGGCTGGCGAAGGTGCCGACGCCGAAGGGCACGGCCGCGGTGTCGCCGCCCACAACCGTCACGTGCTCGATCGGTACGCCCAGGACATCGGCGCAGACCTGGGCGAAGGCGGTCTCGTGGCCCTGACCGGAGCTGACGGCACCGGTGGCCACGGTCACCCGTCCCGAGAGGTCCAGCTTCACGCTGGCGCCCTCGAAGGGGCCGATGGCCGTGCCCTCCACGTAGCCGGAGATGCCGATGCCGCGCCACACGCCGCGGGCGCGCAGCTGCGGCTGTTCGCGACGGAAGTCGTCGTACCCCGCCGCCTTCAGCGCGGCCTCCAGCGCCGCGGGGAAGTCGCCGCTGTCGTAGACGAGGGGATTGCCGTCGCGGTAGGGCATGCCGAGGTCCCAGGGCAGCTGGTCGGGAGCGATGTAGTTGCGCCGGCGGATGTCGGCGGGGTCGAGGCCCAGCTCGCGCGCCAGACGATCGACGATGCGGTCCATGGCGAAGACCGTCTCGGGCCGGCCGGCGCCCCGGTAGGGGGCGTTGGGCGTCTTGTGGGTCACGACGCCGCGGACATCGACGCGCATGTTCCGGATCCGGTGAGGGCCGAGCAGGTGCGCGACGGTGTTGTAGGGCAGCACGATGCCCCACACGTTGTAGGCGCCGAGGTCGAGCCAGATCCGGTCACGGACGCCGAGCATCGTCCCGTCCCGCTTCGCCGCCAGCGCGATGTCGTGGATCTGATGCCGCGCGTGGGCGGCGGCCATCATGTGCTCGCGTCGGTCCTCGATCCACTTGACGGGACGGTGGAGGACCATCGCCGCGATGGGGACGAGCGCGTCCTCGGCATAGCCCGAGGCCTTCGTCCCGAAGCCGCCGCCGAGGTCCGGCGCGATCACCCGGATCTTGTGGTGCGGCAGGTCGAGAGTGGCCGCCAGCCCCTGCTGCACGAAGTGGGCGACCTGGGTGCTGTTCCAGGTGATGAGCGTCCCGTCCCGCCGGTCCCACTGCGCCACCACCCCGCGCGTTTCGATCGGCATGCCCACGTAGCGCTGGATATGGAACGTGTCGTGGACGACCACCTCGGCGTCCGCGAACGCGCCGTCGGGGTCGCCGATCGCGTGGGTGAAGCCCACGGCGACATTGGTCCCCCATTCGGGATGGACCAACGGGGCGCTGGGCTCGGCCGCCCCCCGCATGTCGACGACGGCGGGCAGGGGATCCCAGTCCACCTCGATCCGCTCGACGGCATCCTCGGCCTGGGCGCGGCTCCCGGCCACGACCATGGCCACGGCCTCGCCGACGTGGCGCGCGCGATCCCGGCAGAGCGGGTACTGCGGCGCCTGGCGGACGTCGAAGCGAATCGCCGCGGCGAGCCCCGGCGGCGGCGCCCCGAAGAGAGGCAGCGGCTTCATCCAGCGCTCCAGGTCGGCGAACGTGAAGACGCGGACGACGCCGGGCATCCGGGCGGCGGCCTCCGTCCGAATCCTTCCCAGGCGCGCGTGAGCGTGGGGTGACCGGAGGAACGCGGCGTGCAGCAGCCCGGGCAGCTTCACGTCGTCGACGTAGCGCGCCTCGCCGCGCAGGAAGCGGGGGTCTTCGCGGCGTCGGACCGCCGCGCCGAAGTACTTCGCGCCCATGAGGCTTCCCCGGGCCCGCTCAGTCCCGCTTCTTGCGCGCGGGCAGGATCCGGTCGAGCCAGGGGGCGGCGGCGGCCAGGAAGAGCCCGGGGATCGCGGCGCCCGCGACGAGCCCGACGATGGAGAGGAAGACGAGGGAGATGAGGATGATGGCGATGTCCAGCACGAAATTCATGACGTCTCCTTGGGGTCGTCGCTGGATCTCTCGAGGTCGAGGATCGGCGGCAGGTTCGCGCCGGCCGGCGTGCTCTCGATTTTGGTGATGCGCGTCATGCGCGCCACGATGTCGCGGATGCGGCGGACGCCGTCGAGGGCCTGCTCTACCCACCGGGCTTCCTGGCCGTCGTCGGGCAGCCGCCGCGACAGCAGATCGAGGGAGCCCATGACGACCGCCAACGGGTTGTTGATCTCGTGCGCGGCTGCGCCCGCCAGCAGGGTGACCGCCCGCAGCTCGCCCGCCTCGCGGCGGCTGGCCTCAACGGCCTCGCGTTCGGCCGCCTCGCGAAAGACGATGATCTCGTAGCGGCGCCCCCGGTGCGCGACGATGCGACGGGTGGAATCCACCGACACGATCCGCCCGGACCGGGTGCGATACGGCATGCCGAAGGCGCGCGCGTAGCCCTGGGCCCGGGCCTCGGCGGCGGACGCCTCCTGCCGGGCGCGCAGTTCGGGCTCGGTCGGCCAGAACTGGCGCACGTCGCGGCCGATCATCTCCTGGGGGCGGTAGCCCGACAGCTCGCACTCCCGGCGGTTGACGTCGATGATCTTGAAGGTGTCGGGGTCCACGATGCGGATGGCCTCGGACGCCTCGTCGATGATGGCGCGGAAGCGCTGCTGCCCGGCGGCCAGGTGCGCCTGCTCGACCACGTCCTGGAAGAGCCGCGCGACCAGCCCGATCCCGACGAGGTACGTCACCAGCATGGGCAGCCACACGAGGCCGAAGAGCCTGAGGGCGTAGGGCCCTACTGCCGCGAAGGTGACGAACGTGGCGACAAAGACGGCGCCGCTGAGCGCGAACGCGTGGTGGGCGCGCACGCGGCCCTGGCGCCGCGCCCACGCGTGGGCCAGTCCCCCCAGCAGGCCGGCCACGATCACGCCGGCCGCGCCCGCGAGCGCGCCGGCGCCGCCCAGCTTGACCAGGCGATAGATTACGGGCAGGGCGCTGGCCAGGAGCCCCGCCTGCCAGCCCTCGAACAGGCCGATGAGCGCCACCGGGACGCTGCGCGCGTCGATGTAGAGACCGTCGGCGAGCTGGATGCGGGCGATCATCAGGACCACGGAGAGCGCGCCGAAGACGAGCCCGTTGACCAGGACCCGCCAGCGCCGGTTGCCCCGGCGGCCCGGCTGGAACCAGTGATACGTGTACGAGTAAAAGAGGAGCCCGAGGACGACGACGCCGGCGGCTTCGAGGGCGTGGTGCAGGTCGATCTGAGGTCCCTCTTACTCCACCTCGAGGATCATCTCGATCTCGACGGGGATGCCCATCGGCAACTCGGCCATGCCGACGGCCGAGCGCGCGTGCCGACCGATGTCGCCGAAGACTTCCACCATGAGATCGGAGAAGCCGTTGATGACCTTGGGCTGGTCACCGAAGCCCTCCGCCGAGTTGACCATGCCGAGGACCTTGACGACGCGCTTGACCTTGTCGAGGCTGCCCAGCGTCGCGCGCGTGGTGGCCAACAGATTGAGCCCGACCTGGCGGGCCACCTGATAGCCCTGCTCCACCGACAGGTCCTTGCCCAGCTTGCCGCGGGCGGTGGCCTTGCCGTCGCGGAGCGGGCCGTGGCCGGAGAGGAAGAGCAGGTTGCCGACCCGGACCGCGCCCACGTAGTTCGCCAACGGCGTCGGCGGCGTGGGCAGCGTGATGTTCTTTTCTTTCAGGCGTGCCTCGGCGCCCATCCGACGTCGTCCTCCTTCACGGGAATGACAGAGCGCGGTCATCGTGTCACACTGCCGGGGTGTCCGTCAAACCAGCGCCCACCGCTCCCGTGCCGGCCGCCACGCTGGTGCTCCTGCGCGACCGTCCCGGAGGCGGCGTCGAGACGCTCCTGATCCAGCGCCACCTCGAGAGCCGGTTCGCCGCCGGTGACTTCGTGTTCCCGGGAGGCAAGGTCGAAGACGACGACACGCCCGACGACCCTGGCCGGTGGTGTGCCGGGCTGAACGCGGACGATGCGGCCCACCGGCTCGGCCTCGAGGCGGCCGCGCCCACGGCCCTCGGCTACTGCGTCGGCGCCATCCGCGAGGCCTTCGAGGAGGTCGGCGTGCTGCTCGCTTACGAGCCGGGTGGACGCCCGGCGTGCGTGGACGGGCCCCGCTTCGCCGACTACCGGCGCGCCTGCCAGCGGGACCATCGCGCGTTCTGGGAGATGGTGCGTGGGGAGCGCCTCACGCTGGCCACGGATCGCCTCACGTATTTCGCGCACTGGATCACGCCCGAGGAGCGGCCGCTCCGTTTCGACACGCGTTTCTTCGCGGCCGAGATGTTCCCGAGCCAGGAAGCGGTGGCCGACGAGCGCGAGATCGTGGCGGTGCGGTGGCTGGGGCCCGCCGCGGCCCTGGAAGCGGGCCGGCGCGGGGCGATCCCGCTCCGGCTGCCGACGCTCACGAATCTCACGCTCTTCGACGGCGCCGCCTCCAGCGCGGAGGCGCTCCGGCGCCTGCAAGGACGCCGCGTGTCGATGGTCCGCCCGCGGCTCATCACCGAACACGGCACCCAGCGCGCGATCCTCCCCGGCGAGCCGGGCTACTACTAGTCATCGAAGGGGGCGGACGTTACGGCCCCCTCCGAGCCTCCCCCAGGACGGGTTGCGCCGGCGAAGGCGGCGCTCGAACCGCGGTTATTCCGACAGGCTACCAGATAGTCGGAGGCTCCTCGCCGTCGCCCGGAGGTCGTTGCGCCGCCCGCGGCGCCGGGAATATACTGCGGCATCCGTCGATGAGGTGGGCTCCGACCCCCGAAAGGAGAGGGCGATGACCACTCAGCCCGGCGCGACCACCGCCGCTCCCGCCACCACTGCCGGCTCCGACACGGCGAGACTCTACCAGGAAGGCATCATCGCGGGCATCATCGGGGCCGCGACCGTCGCCGCCTGGTTCCTGGTCGTCGACGTGATCAACGGACGGCCGCTCTACACGCCCACGGTGCTGGGCACGGCCCTCTTCCGCCGCGGCGCCGGGCTGGCCGCGGTGGAGACCCTGCCCGTCTCGATGGAGATGGTCCTGATGTTCACGTGGGTCCACGGCCTCGCCTTCGCGGCCATCGGTGGCGTCGTCTCCCGGCTGCTCGGCATGGCCGAACGCAACCCCAGCATCGGCTTCGGCATCCTGTTACTCTTCGTCGTCTTCGAGTTCGGGTTCACGATCGCGGCGATGCTCTTCGCGGCCCCCATTCTAAAAGTGCTCACGTGGCCGTCCGTGCTGGTGGCCAACCTGCTGGCCGCCGCGACGATGGCCGCCTATTTCGGGCTCCGTCACCCGAAGCTGAGGGTCGACCCCTAGAGAGCTCGCGATCCGGCTCCGCCCCGCCTCGCCAACTGGCTCGATTATTGCGCTATGCCCAGGGCCGAGTGCGCCGTATGAACACGCTTGCCCACTACGCCCTGACCGGGAGCATCGTGGCGAGCGCCCTGGGGGGCCTGGTGCTCTGTGGGTTGATTGTCAAATATGGCTTCCTTCCCCCCGAGGACGAGCGGATCGATGTCGCGCGCCGCCGCATCTTCGTCACCCGCCTGGGATATACCTTCGCCGCCACCTGCTTCGCCGTCACGACGCTGCTGACAGTCGTCGCGCTCTCGCCCCGGTCCGGCGTCGCGGACCCCGCCCGACTCGCCGACGATCTGCACGCGCTCGCTGCGCGCGTCAGCGCGATCGAGTCGCTGGTTCGCCAGATCAACGTTTCCGTGGAGGCCATGCTGCTCCGCGTGGAACGATCGGAGCCGTGGCTGCCGGCCTCCGAACGACCCGCGCGCTGAGTTCCCTGGCCCGGGGATTGCTCAACGCAATTTGCTGGGTGACATATGAACGAGCTTGCACATTTCGCGCTCATCGGCACCATGGTGGCGAGCGTCGTCGGGGCGTTGATCGTCTGCGTCCTCGTCTATCTCTACGGCTTTGCGACCTCGCCCGACGGCCAGCCGGACGGGCAGCGCCGTCGGGGTTCGATCACGAAGGTCGGCCACGGCGCCGCGGGCGCCAGCTTCGGCATCGCCGCGGTCCTGGCCGTCGTGGCTCTGACCTGGTCGGGGGCGCCCGCTTCCGTGCAGCAGGAGTTCCGGGCGCTGTCCGGACGGGTCAGCACGGTGATGGCCGTGCTCTACCAGGTCGGTGACGCCGCCGATCGGCTGCGTCTGCGATTCGAAGATCTGGGCCGTTCGGCTTCGGCGAACGGCGGGGCGGGCCCGAACGGCGCCATCGCCACGCGGCACGTGCGCAGTACGAGGGCGCGCCTGCCCGCCAGCTCCGTTGCCGACCGGCGAGGGGCCGGTCCCGGCAGCATACCGCCTGGCTCGGCGTCCGTCACCGCCGAGCCGTCGGCGATCGCGCGCTCCGGCGATCAGGCCGCGCCGGCGCCGCCACCCGTAGCGCCTCCGCCCGCACCGGCATCGGCGTCGAACCGTCCGGAGCCGGTATCGCCCGCGGCGCGCACGGCCGACGTCGGTCGAGGAAGCGCAGTCGTGGAACGAGTGGCGCCAGCCCGCTCCGAGAAGATCGAGCGGGCCGAGCGCATTCTGCCGCCTCCGCGCCTCCGCTCATCGGGCGCGGGAGGGGAGGGGGCGTTGGCGTCCCGCAGCTCAGCGCCGGTCACGCCGAACGTCGTCGCGCCTGCGCCGACAGTGGCGCCGCCCGAACCACCGCGGGTCGCGTCGCCCGAACCACTGAGGGCCGTGGCGCCCGAGGCTCCGAGGGCGGCGGCGCCGGATGCGCGGGTCGAACCGCCGACGGTCGCGCCTCCGCCTGCCGAGACCCCGAAGGTCGCAACGCCGCCCGAACCACCGAGGACGGCGCTGCCCGTGACGCCGAGTCATACGCCGGGCGAGCCCCTGAAGAGCTCGCCGCCGGTGCCTCCGAGCCCCGCAGGCCCGAGCGCGACGGCACCGACCCCGACGGCGGATACCACATCGCCGAGCAGCGGGCCGTTCGAGCCCGCGCCGTCGATCGCGCCGGGCGCCGGCCAGGCCAACCCCGGACGGACGCTCAAAGGGCGAGCGGGCGGAGCGATCCAGCGCTCGGCGTCCCCGTCGTCGGACCGACGCGACACAGTCGAGCGACCGGCGCCTTTGGACAAGCCGGAGCGCCCGCACAAGATCGAGCGCCCGCGACGCCGGGACCGCCCTGAACGCCGGGACCGCCCCGAACGCGTGGAGCGCGTGGAGCGAGCGGAACGGCCGGAGAGGCTGGAGCCGCTGGACAAGCCCGAGCGGGTGGAGAAGGTGGAGCGGCCGGAGCGGATCGAGCGCCCGGAGCGGCCGCAGAAACCGGAACGGATCGAGAGAGTCGAGCGGCCTCAGCGGCCGGAGCGGATCGAGAAGCCCGAGCGCCGCGGCCGTCACTAGCGAACCGACGCCGTCAAGCCGGGCGGCGCCTCAGACCCTCAACACGATCTTCCCGAACTGCTTTCCCTCGGCCAGGCGCTGCTGGGCGGCGGCACCGTCCTTGAGGGGCACCACCTCGTCCACGATGGCTCTGAGCTTGCCGTCGCAGAACAGCCGCAGGACCTCGTTGAACTCCCTGCGGTTGGCCATGGTCGAGCCGATGATGTGGATCTGGTTCCAGAAGACGATGCGGATGTCGGTCTCGCCGATGGGGCCGGTGGTCGCTCCGCAGGTGACGAGCCGGCCGCCCTTGCGCACCGACCGGAGGGACTGCTTCCACGTCGACGCCCCGACGTTCTCGATGACGAGATCCACGCCGCGCCGACCCGTCTTGTCGAAGACCACCTTCGCCCAATCCTCTTTCGCGTAGTTGATGCCCACGTCGGCACCGAGCTGGCGGGCCCGCTCGAGCTTGGCGTCGCTCGACGAGGTGACGAAGACGCGCGCCCCGCAGAGCTTGGCGATCTGCACGGCGGTCGACGACACGCCGCCGCCGACCCCGAGGATGAGGACATCCTGCCCGGCCCGCACCTGGCCCTGGGTGACCACCATGCGCCAGGCGGTCATGTTGGTGAGAACGAAGGACGCCGCGTCCTCGTAGCTGATGCGGTCGGGGAGCTTGAGCACGTTGTCGCCCCGCACCTTCACGAGCTCGGCCATTCCGCCGGGGACGTGCTCGCCGACGATGCCGTAGCGCACGCAGAGGCTGTCCTCGCCCTGGATGCAGAACTCGCAGCGCCCACAGGTGACGTTCGGATTGACCACCACGCGGTCGCCCGCCTTCACGCCGGCGACCGCGGCCCCGACCTCGGCGATGTCGCCGGCGATGTCGCAGCCCGTCCAGAAGGGCAGGGGCGTCTTCAGCGCCGGGATGCCTTCGCGGACGAAGATGTCGAGGTGATTCAGGGCGCAGGCCCGGACGCGAATCAGCGCCTCGTCGGGCCCGATCTTCGGGTCGGGAACGTCCTGGAGTCTGAGCTTGTCGGGGCCGCCGAACTCGTTGAAGGCCAGCGCTTTCATGGATCTCCCTTCAGGTCTGGTTGAACGCTCCGACCACGCGCGGCAGTCGGGGGTCGTCGAGCCCCGGCGGCCGCGGTCGATAGAAGGCCGTGCGGTCCAGCAGCCCCGCGTAGCGCTCCGTGATCCGCGCCGCGATGTTCGCGTAGGTGCCGGTGACGGCGTAGGTGTCCACCATCTCGTCGGTGATCAGGGCGGCCATGCCGGTCCAGTCGCCCTCGACGGACTTGCGGTGCAGCGTGGCCGCGAGGTCCTGCCAGCCGTGGGCGGCCAGCACGGGCGCGTACGTCCGGGTGGACGCATAGAAGGCGATCTGCTGGCGGACCGCCTCGCGCTCGCGGCGGAACTCCTCCTCGGTGTCGCCCAGGATCACGAACGTCGAGGTGGTGTAGGTGAAGTCCTTGCGCGAGCGGCCGGCCGCGCGCAGCCCTTCCTCCACGGCGGGATGGACGTACTGGCGCAGGTAGGTGGGGCTGTTGAACGGGTGGACGTGCAGGCCGTCGCACACCTCGCCGGCGATGCGGCACATGTACGCGTTCACCCCGGCGATGTAGATGGGAATCTCGGGGTGGGCGATCGGTCCCGGGTTGAAGAAGGGCGTCATCAGGTCGAAGCGGTAGAACTCGCCCTTGAAGTTGAGCCGGGTGCCCTGCTGCCAGCAGCTCCAGATGGCGCGGAGGGCCAGCACGATCTCGCGCATCCGGGGCCCGGGCGCGTCGAACTTCACGGAGAACCGGCGCTCGTTGTGCCCCTTGACCTGGGAGCCGAGGCCCAGGATGAACCGTCCCTCGGAGGCCTTCTGGAGGTCCCAAGCGATGTGCGCGGTGATCATGGGGCTGCGCGGGAAGGCCACGGCGATCGCGGTGCCGAGCCTCAGCCGCGAGGTCACCGTGGCCGCCACGGCCAGGGGCAGGAATGGATCGTGCTGGGTCTCGGAGGACCAGAGGCAGTCGAACCCCAGCGCCTCGACCTTTCGCGCATAGTCCGGGATGGACGTGAGATCGTGGGTCAGCATGCCGATGTCGAGCTTCACGAGGGACGTCCTCCCCGCTCGCGGTCGGACAACGCGGCCAGCACGGCGCGCGCCTCCCGCATGATCGTCTCGACCACCTCGGCCGCGCCGGGCAGGTCGTGAATGAGCCCCACGCTCTGCCCCGACCACATCGGATAGTACTCGCCGTCGGCCCGCTTGAGCGCGGCCAGGTACACGTCGTTGGCCGCGTTACGCTGGACGAGTGGCGGCAACACGGGCGCGCCGGACGCCGTGTAGTCGCGGCTGAACGTATTCTGTAGCGCGCGGGCATAGAGTCCCGTGAAGGCGTCGGTCACCGTGGTGGCGTCGCTGTCGCGCTCGAGCAGGTTCTTCTTCCAGAACTCGGCCGCCGCCGACTCCCGCGTGGCCACGAACCGGGTGCCGAGGAGGATGCCGCTGGCGCCCAGGGCCAGCGCCGCCACCAGGCCTCGGCCGTCGGCGATGCCGCCGGCGGCGACCACCGGGACCCGCACCACGTCCACGATCTGCGGCACCAGGGCCATGGTCCCGACGTTGGCCGCCTCGGCGGACGCCCGTTTGACCCACGTCGAGCGGTGGCCGCCCGCCTCGCTCCCCTGGGCGACGACGATGTCCACGCCGGAGGCGGCGACCGCCCGCGCGTCCTCCACCGTGGCCACCATCGCCATGACCTTGATGCCGCGGGATCGGCACTCGCGCACCATCTCGGAGCCGGGGTCGCCCAGGCCGATCGACCAGACCGGGACGCGCTCCTCGAGGATCACGCGGAAGGCGGCGTCGATCAGGTCGGGCGCGCCGGGTGGGCGGGCGACCGTCCGGGGAAGGCCCAGGCGCTCGCGGAATCCGTTGAGCGTTCCCTGGACGGCGCGCACGGTCGCCTCGGCGACGGTGGCCACGTCCACCGGCGGGCGAAGCGCCGTGTGAAGCCAGAGATTGACGCCGAAGGGGCGATCGGTGAGCTCGCGCACGCGGTGGATCATCCGGCGCAGGTCGTCCGGCGGCACGTTGAGGCCGGCGAGGACGCCGAGACCGCCGGCGCGCGAGACCTCGGCGACGAGGTCGGGCCCGGCGACGCCGCCCATGTCCGACTGCACGATCGGATGGTCGATGCCGACCAGATCACAGAGCGCCGTGCGGAAGGTCATCGTGTCATCTCCTGGAGCGCCTGCTCGCGCAGGTTGCCCCGCTGCACCTCGTCGCCGTGGGGCCCCGGCGGGCGGGGCCCGTCCTTCACGAAGCGGACGACGCGGTAGTCGATCGCCCCGAAGTGATCGGTGAGCAGGAGCGCCTTCGAGTCCGACTGCGCCAGGATGTACGACAGCTCGTGCGCGCGGTAGCGGGGGTTCAGGGCCACGACCACGGCCCCGATTCGCGCGCAGGCCTGCCGGGCGCTGAACCACGGGGGGCGGCTGGGGAGCCAGACCGCGACCTTGTCGCCGGGGCCGAGGCCCAGCGCCGTGAGCCCGCGGGCCAGCGTCAGCGAGCGATCGCGGCCGAAGACGATCGCCTCGCGGTCGGGATGGCGCGCGGCGATCCCGTCGAGCCGGCCGCCGCCAGTAGACTCCGCGAACGGGTTGGCGGCCACGGCCCTACTTGACGCCGAAGAGGGTTGCGGCGTTCGTGTAGGCGACGCGCTGGGCGACCTCGGGCCGCAGCTCGCCGAGGACCCGGCGCGTCCACTTCATCAGGCGATCGAGCATCGCCGGCTCGAACAGACGCGGCGCCCACAGGTCGATGCCCATCAGGAACCGGTCGGGCCGCTCCTCGATGAGCGCCTTCCACGAAGGATCGAGCGGACCCTCCTCGGTGGCGAGGTGGGGGGTGCGCTGAAAGTGCATCCCCGAGAGATCCACCATGAGCTTCGGATGGCGCCGGAGCAACGCCTCCAGCAGCGCCGGTGAGGCGCTCCCGCCGTGGGCCAGGATGATGGTGGCCCCAGGCTGGGCCTTCAGCGCGGCCTCGAGCGCGGCCGCCGCCCGGGGGTCCAGCTCGTCGTGGATGACGACGGGCGCCTGGTGGCGCGCGGCGACCTCGAGCACCTTCACGAACGCCGGCTCCCCGGGATTGCGATCGATCTTGCGCGAGACCTGGCGCACGTGGACTTCGCCCACCACGCGCGCTTGCTTCTTGCCGAGCTCGTCGTCGAGGCGCGCGGCCGCGGCCGCACTGGTGGGGTCGGGCAGAGGTAATCCGGGAATCACGCGGTCGGGATACTTCCGGGCCGCCCCGGCGATCCAGGCCGAATCGTCCTTCTGCACGCCGCCCACGCCGAGCAGCACGACCTTGGCCACGTTGTGCCGCTTCATGGCGGCGACGTAGGCGTCGATGGCAGTCGCGCTGGGCACGTGGGAATGGGCGTCGATGAGCGGGCCGGTGTAGTCGGCAGCCACGCTCGTGGGCGGGGTGCCGCAGAGCGAGATCGCGATGATCCCGAGCAGCAGCGCCGTCCTGGTGGCGCGCCTGGCCCGGCGCATTCAGACGACCTCCTGGCGTTTCAGCTCATCGAGCTCGGCCCCGTCCACGCCGATCCCCGCATACACCTCGCGGTTGTGGGCGCCGAGCGGAGGTCCGGCCCAGGTGATGGCCGCCGGCGTGTCGCGGAGGCGCGGCGTGGGGGCGACCATGCGCACCGAGCCCAGCTCCGGGTCCGGCACGTCGGCGAGGATCCCGCGGGCGGTGACGTGCGGGTCCTTGGTGATGTCGGCGATGTCGTACACGGGGCTGGCCGTGAGGTCGATCGTCTCGAAGAGATGCTGCATCTCGTCGAGCGGGCGCCGGCCGATCGCCTCGCCGAGCGCGGCGTCCACCAGATCGTTGTGCCGGACGCGCGCGTCGTTAGTCGCGAAGCGGGGGTCGCCGAGGAAGTGGCCCAGGCCCAGCCCCTTGAAGAGCGCCTCGGCCGAGGCCGGCGTCGACGCCGAGAGCGCCACCCACTTGCCGTCTCGCGTACGGTAAGTGCCGCGGGGGCTGGCGTTGCCCGACTGGTTGCCGTGGCGCGTGTGCACGATGCCGTCCTGCGCGTACTCGGCGGCGGCCGGCCCCAGCACCGCCAGCAGCGGCTCGTAGAGCGAGATGTCGATGACCTGGCCGCGGCCGGAGATCTGATCGCGGTGGCGGAGGGCGGCCAGCACGGCGGAGGCGCCCGCGAGGGCCGCCACCATGTCGGCCATCGGAAACGACGGGAGCGTGGGCGGGCCATCGGCCGGCCCGGTCGTGACGGCGAAGCCGCTCATCGCCTCGACCATCGTGCCGAAGCCCGGCCGGTCGCGGTAGGGGCCGTCCTGACCCCAGCCGGAAACGCGCGCGAAGATCAGGCGGGGATTCGCCACCGAAAGCGCGTCCCAGCCGAGCCCCCACTTCTCGAAGGTGCCGGGCCGGAAGTTCTCGATCAACACGTCGGCGCCAGTTACCAGAGTCTTCAGCAACTCCTGGCCGCGGGGGACGGCGAGATTGAGCGTGATCGAGCGCTTGCCGCGCGCGTAGACCTTCCACCAGAGCTGGCCCCGGTCGCTCAGCCAGGTGCGCAGGGGATCGCCGCCGCGCGGATTCTCGACCTTGATCACGTCGGCGCCGTGATCGGCGAGGACCGTGGCGAGGACGCCGCCGGCGATGAGCCGCGAGCAGTCGATCACGCGAAGGCCGGCGAGCGCGCGAGAGGCCGGGCCGCCGCTCACGGCGCCGTCCGCTTGAGACGAGCGGAGAGCGCGTCCATCACCCGGGCGAGCGCTTCCTTCTCCGTCCGGCCCGTCACCGTGATCTGGTACTCGACGGCCGTCGCCACCCATTGGCCCGTCGCGTCCTGGTAGACCTCGACCTCGAACTTCACGGCTGACAGAGTATCGCAGTCGCGACGTGACCGCCTATCCGTGGGCCTTGCCAAGCACGGGGTGGCCGGCGGCGGCGTCGGCGATCGTGTGGTCGTTGTCGGCAGGGACGGCGCCGCTCACGCCGACGGCGCCCAGGATCCGGTCGCCCTCCACCACGGGCACGCCGCCCCGGCCGAAGACGAGCCGGTAGTCGCCCAGCGCGGCGACGTTCTCGGCGAACAGCATGCGCGTGGTGAAGCGCTCCTCGAGCTCGCGCGTGCTCGCCTGGAAGCCGGCGGCGGCGTTGGCCTTGGCGCGCGCGATCTCCGGCGTGATCCACAGCGCGCCGTCCATGCGATCGCAGGCCACGAGGTGCCCGGCCTCGTCCACGACGGCGATGGCGACCTTGAATCCGAGCTCGCGCGCCTTGTCCACGCCGCGCGCGATGCACTCCCGCGCCTGCTTCAATGTGAGCGTCATTCCGGTGAGTCCCCCATGTCGAGCCACAGCTCGCCGTCCTCGATCCGGACCGGGTAGCTCGGCACTCGGCCGCCGCGGCTCGGGATGACGCACTGCCCGGTCTTCACGTCGTACATCCAGCCGTGCCAGGGGCACGCCAGCCGCGTGCCGGAGAGCCGTCCCTCGCTGAGCGGGCCGCCCTTGTGGGCGCAGGCGTCGCCGCAGGCGTAGACGGCGTCGCCCGCGCGCGCGAGCACCACGCGCGTGCCGTCGATGTCCACGAGCCTGAGCTGACCGGGCGCCAGATCGTCGAGGCGCCCGACGTGTCGTTCAGCTGTCCTCTCTGAGGACATCGGCGCGGTGCCGGCCGCTCCTCACAGGTCCTCTTTCAAGACATGGGCGCGATGCAGGCCGCTCATGTACTGCCAGCGCATCTCGGTCGCCTGGCGCACGGCCTCGACGGCCTGCTGCCGCTCGGCGGGCGTCGTCGCGTACGTCTCGACGATCTCGTACCCGCGCTCGCCGTGCACCTCGTCGGCCTCGATGTGGATGGCGAAGAACTCGACCTCGTGGTCGGTGAAGCCGTAGAGGGGCTTGAGCGGGGGCAGGTTCCGCCGGTAGATGCCCGGCACCTGCGATTCGAGGCCCACGAGGAGGCCGGC